>JBIPMR010000105.1:0-8561 GCA_044369025.1 Luteolibacter sp. | reverse complement strand
CCGTCATCACCCTGTTAGCCTGCTCCGCGCTCTTCGCGGCGGCGGCCAATCCGTTCGGCCTCTTCGATTTCAACCTGCGCGGCAAGGATCCCGCCGAACAGATCAAGAGCCTCGACGGCATCGGCTACGACGGCATCACCCTGCCGCTCAAGACGCCCGGGGAACTTGAAAAACTCGAAGCCTATCAAAAGGCGAAACCCGATCTCAAGCTCTTCGCCGCGCTGTGCCACTACGACTACTCGAAACCCGCGGACTTCAACCGCAACCATTTCCGCAAGGTGGTGGAAAAACTCGCCGCGATGGATGCCAAGGTCTGGCTGATCATCGGCGGCCCGAAGGGAGCGGACGATGAAATCGTTCGTTTTGTCCGCGAACTGGCCGACCTGGCGGCTACCGCCAAGGTCGGCGTCTCGCTCTATCCGCATGACAACACCGCCCTCGAAACCGCCGAGGAAACCCTCGCCATCCTGAAGAAGGCGGACCGCTCCAACCTCACCATCAGCGTCCATCAGTGCCACGAAATGCGGGCCGGCAACACCGACCGCATCGATGCGGTGATGACCGCCGTCGGTCCCTACATGGACATCGTCACGATCTGTGGCTCCAACGAGAAGGTGAACGACAACAGCAAGGACTGGAGCGACGCCATCAAACCGCTCGGCGAGGGCGACTACGATCCGAAGGAATTCCTCCGCGCGCTCAAGCGCCACAAGTTCCAGGGCCCGATCATCCTCCACACCTTCGGCCTGATGGGCAAACCCGCCAGCCACTACCAGACATCCTATGATCTCTATCAAAAAATGCGTGCCGAAGTGGACGCGGAATAGCCATCCCACCCTCCCGATGAACATCACACTCCTCTCCATCATGTCCTTGCCCACCCTCGCCCCGGCCTTCGGCAAAGAGACCGCCGGCAACCATCAAATGGAAGTTGTCAAAAAACCCCTGCGCGTCGAGACCTCCGCCGAGCTGCCGTTTCCTTGACTGAAAGTCCGGATACTCCAAGCTGGCCTACCGCTCCGAGCCTCCCGTGAAGAATGATCGAGTCGTCTTCCATCACACCCCTGACGATAAACCGATCACTCCCGGCTTGATCCTAGCCGCCGCAGGGGAATCCATCACTACCAACACCGGAACCACTGTCGCCCCGCCCGATCAGGTATGGCTCCGCTATCAGGACAACACCGGGAAGAATCATGAGCGGTTCGTGTCAAATTACGCAATTGACGGGAAAGTCGTGTTCCGTTATACGCCGCTCAGCCGCTTCGGAGAAATCCCGACCGGATCTTCTAACTAAGGTTATGAAAATCAGAACAGATCCCTACACGCTGCGGCTCAAATACGTGGCCTTGTTAGCTCTGCTTATTGACGTCACGGCAACCCTTCTCGACCATCCTGCGGAGTATTGGTCCCATCCGAAACTGACTAATGAAGGGAATCAACTATTCATATATTTTGCCATCGGGCTTTCCACCCTTATGGTTTTTCTTTCATGGCAACGGATTTCTGCAGCGGAAAACGAGGTGGCGTCGCCATTCCTGAGCCGAATCATCCGCTATTTATTTTCCAATGCGTGAACGCAGCTCCAACCACTCTCCAGCACATGAAAACCAACACCTCCCGCCTCCTCACCCTCGCCTGCTCCTTGCTGGGCCTGCTCGCCATGGCCCCGGCCGCCCGCGCCGAGGCGGAGCTCAAACATCCCCTCAAGCCGCTGTTATGGAAAGTCGAGGGCAAGGGTCTTGCCCGGCCTTCCTATCTTTTCGGCACGATCCATATCAGCAAGGGTCCGGCCGTCACGCTGCATCCCGCCGCGCAGAAGGCGTTTGATGCTTCTTCGAACTTCTATGCGGAAGTTCCTCTGGATACGGCGAGCCAGATCGCCACGATGCCTCTGATGATGCGCAAGGATGGCAAGACGCTCGATGACGCGATCGGCGAAGAGCTCGCCGCCGGGTTGAATGCCGAGTTGAAGCGCATCAATCCGGCGCTCGACTCCACCCCGTTTCAGCCCATGACCACTTGGGCCGCCGCGGTCCTTCCCCAGATTCTGCCGCATCAGATGGAGGGTGGAAAACCGCTGGACTTGAAACTTTGGGACCAGGCGGAGGCCGCGGATAAAAAAACCGCAGGCATGGAAAAACCGGCAGCGCAGATGATCGCCTTCACCGAACTCACCGAAGAACAACAGGTGATTCTCCTCGCGGAAACCCTCAAGGGCCTGCAGAAGGAGCGCGCCGAAGGGAAAGACACCACGCGGGAAATGATCGCCGCCTACATCTCCGGCGAGCCGGCGAAAGTTGCCGCGGTGATGGACCGCGCGCTGCGCGAAATGGCGGAGGGCGAACACAAGGTGCTTGGCGAAAAACTCATGAAGCGCTTGCTAACGGACCGCGACAAAACCATGGCGGACTTCATCGTCACCACCCTCAAGAGCCAGCCTGAAACCACTCACTTTTTCGCGGCCGGTGCCGGTCATTTTTGCAGCGAGATCAGCATTTGCACGCATTTGAAGGATGCCGGTTACACGGTGACGCGGATCGAAGAGTAAGTCCCGGGACCGCGGGTTTTGAAACCCGCGGACCATGGGGATGGGAAAGGAAGGCCTGGAGGACGGTTCTTTCGCTTCTCATGGGCGGGCGAGTCGCAGACTCGCGGTCCCGGGGTCCGGGCCCCGGGCCTTTTACACCCCGGGTTTCGGGGTGCCGAGGGGTGGGGCGGCGCGGTTGGCCTCACCGAATTTCACGAACAGATCCACCCGGCAGCGGACGTGGAGTTTTTCATAGATGTGGCGGATGTGCACTTTGACGGTGGGCACACTAATCGAAAGATCGGCGGCGATTTCCTTGTTGGAGAGCCCGCGCAATAACAGCTCCAGGATTTCGCGTTCGCGGCGGGAGAGGTCCTGCCCGGCGGCGGCGGGTGGCGCGGTCTCGTGAAAGGCACCGAGCACCTTGCGGGCGATCTCGCTGCTCATGGGCGCGCCACCGCTCTGGACCTCCTGGATCGCGGAGAGGATTTCGGCGGGTTGCGCGCGTTTCAAAAGATAACCGCAGGCTCCGGCACGCAGCGCCTTGAACAGATTTTCGGTATCCTCATAGGCGGTTAGAATGATCACCTGAAGCGAAGGGATCAACTCCTTCAAAGCCGCGGTGCACTCGACCCCGGATCGGTTAGGCAGGTGGATGTCCATCAGCACGACGTCCGGTTTCCAGACCGGGATGAGCTTGATGGCCTCTTCCGCGCTGCCGCAGGCGCCCACGCATTCGCAGGACGGCGCGCTGGCCAGCAGGATTTCAAGGCTCTGCCGCAGACGCGCGTCATCCTCGACGGTGGCTACGCGGATGGGACGGCCGGGAATCGGACTGGAAGTGGGCGGTGTCATGGAGGAGATCGAGTCTGGCTGCGGGAGGGAAACGAGCGAGCGTATTTTACCGGCCGTTGCGCGGAGCCGAGCGCAAGGGCAGGTGGAAGGCGACTTCGGTGCCGCCGCCGGGCGGGTTGCTGATCCGGCAGCTTCCGCCGAGTTGCGTGAGGCGCTCCTGCATGTTCGCCAGGCCGTCCGCCCCGGGGGCGGGTTCACCGGCAGGCAGACCGCGACCGTTGTCAGCGACTGATAGATGGATCACCCCGGCTCCAAACGCAATGCCGACGCGCACCTCGCTGGCTCCGGAGTGGCTTACCGCATTGTGAAGCGCTTCGGCAAATGCCAGGAACAACCCGTGCCGCTGCTCGGCGGCCAGCGGCAGGTCCGGCAGCCCGGGATCGACCTTGAGGCGGCAGGCGATCTGGGCGGGATTGAGGAAATTCTTGGCGTATTGGCAGAGGTAGGTGGCGAGGGATGATAGAGTGTCGTTTTTCGGATTGATGGCCCAGACGATTTCATCGAGCGCGGCGATGAGTTCCCGCGAGCGCGTGCCGATGCCTTGCAGCAGCGGCGGGATGAACGAGGGGTCGATGCCCTCGGTGGCGACGAGGCCGCTGGAAATATTGATCTGGGCGAGTCCCGCGCCGAGGTCGTCATGCAGGTCGCGGGCGATGCGCGTGCGCTCGGCCTCGAGCGCACGGCGCGATTCCACCCGCGCCATCTTGCGCCGGTATTTGCGCCGTTGGAAGGCGGCGACCATGCCGGCGGCGGCGGACACCAGCGTGATCACCATCACGACTTGAAACCAATCCCGCTCCCAGAACCGGAGTTTGATCGAGAAACCGAAAACCGCCCCTTGGCGGTTCCACACGCCGTCCTGATTGCAGGCCCTGACTTCAAACTGATAGGTTCCGGGCAGCATCCCGCCGTAAATCACGGAGCGCTGGAAGCCGCCATCGACCCAGCCATCGTCCACCCCGGACATCCGCCAGCGGAAGCGCACGCGTTCCGGCGCGACCAAGGTCAGCCCCGTGAATCTGAACTCGAGGGTATGGGGACCCGGTGGCAGGTTGAAATGTTTGCCATCCGCGGCTTGGTTGTTCGCGAGTACGACGCCATCCAAGCGCACCTCCTCGATGCTTGCCGGCGGCGGCATGCCTTTGGATTTGACCGCAGCCGGGTCCACCGCGACCGCCCCGCGCACGGTGGAAAACCAAAGCCGTCCGTCACTGGCATGAAGCGCTGCGGGCTGCATGCCGCCGGAGCATTCCGTCGAGGGCAGACCGTCATCGCGGCCGAAAAGTTTGAACGCCGCATGCTTGGCCAAACCGGCGGCCACTTCATGCAGCGCCTGCTTTTCCACCCGGAAAATCCCCTGCCGTGTCCCTCCCCAAAGATGTCCCATCCCGTCATCCAACAGCTGCGTGACCGTGTCCGAGGGCAGGCCGTGCTCGGTGGTGTAGCGGAAAAATTTCCCGTCGCGCCAGCGCAGCAGGCCGTCTCCCAGACTGCCGAGCCAGACCGCGTCATCACCGTCGGGTAGAATCGCATAGACGGGCAGATCCTCGAGCCCCTTTTCCTGCCAGTTTTCAAACCGGCCGTCGCGGTAGCGGGTGAGGTGGGCGCCCGCGTTGCCGAGCCAGATGTCGCCGTTGCTGCCTTCCCGGATGTCGTAAATGTGACCCGGTCTGAGCCCTTGGGATTGGTTGAATCGAACGAGCTCGCTGCCATCCCAGCGGAACAGTCCGAACTCGCCGCCGAACCAGGTCGCCCCTTTGCTGTCGCGTAGAATCGCCCGCACCGCCTGGCCGACTTTGCGCGGTTCAAACGGATGGATGAGTGCGCCGTCCTGCCATTGGAAGGCGCCGCCACCCACGGTTCCGATCCACAGCGGATCCTCACGGTTAGAAGGATTCGCGGCGACCAACGCGTCCGTTAGAGGAGCGAATCCTTCGGGCAGCTGCAGCGGGATTTCCTCGCAGCGCCCGTCCCGCCAGCGGGTCAGGCCACTGGCCGAGCTCAGCCAGATCGCACCTGAGGCATCTTCGGAGATCGAGCGCACGACCGGCTGGAGCAACCCTTGCGCCGGCCCGACCACATCGAACAAATGAGGCCGCAATCGCGCGAGCCCGCCTTGGGTGCCCACCCAGATTCCGCCTTCCCGGTCTTGCAGCCAGGCGCTGACCACCGTGCCCGGGAGACCTTCGGCGGTGCCGATCGAAGCGAGCCCGCCGTCGGCATCGACATGCCACAGCCCGCGCCCGGCTTCGGGCAGCCAGGCCCCGCCGCTTGCGTCGCCATGCAGGGGGAAATCGGCATTGAGCGGGCCGCGGCCGCCGCTCCAGGGTTCGACGTCCACCACCCAGCGGCCGTTGAGCTCTTTCATGATCCGGGTTTCCGTCCGGACCCACATTCCGCCGTCGCCGGAAAAGGCGATCTGAAACACCGGCGGAACCACCTTCAAGCCCTCGGGGACGATCCTCCGGAATTTGCCCGCCTCCATCACCGCCAGACCTTGGCCGCTGCCGACCCACATGCGGCCATCAGGTGCGCGGGCCATCACATGGACCGGCCAGCCGGGGCCGTCGGCATCCTTGGTTTGAGCGGTGAATTTCCCGTTTTCCAGAAATCCGAAATCTCCCGGATCGGACCGCAGCCAGACGCCGCCATCCCCTTGCAGGCTGCCGCAACGCAGCGCCAGCGGAAACGGCAAATCCAGCAGTTTCGCTTCCGAAGTCCCTTGCCTGCCGCCGATCCGCGCCAACGCACCCTTGGTGGTCACCAGCAACACCTCGTCATCAGAAACGCTGGCCACCTGGCGAAAGTGGACCGGCGTCACCGGCGGCGGCTGGTAGCGGTTGGTGAAAACCCCGTTCTGATAGGAAATGAGGCGGTAGGGTCCTTCCTGTTCCACCCACATCGTGCCGTTGCCGTCCACCTCCAGCATCGTCACCTCGCGCCCGGGCAGGGGCGGATTCGCGGTGTGCGTCGGACGCTTGAATTCCATGCCGTCGAAACGGACCAACCCGCCCTTGTGCGTCCCGATCCAGAGGTAACCTTCGGAGGTTTGTGCCAATCCGGTCACCGCGCTGCTAGGCAGGCCGTCGTCCGCGGTCCAGACATCCACCGTGAAACGCGGGATGTCCTCCGCCGTCTCCGCAGCACCCGCAACGAGCGAGAGGGCCGCTAGGATCCAGCATGCCATCCTGGAGCATCGGAGTTGGGCGGCGCGGGGATTCATACCGGAGATCATCGCAACTTTGCCAATCCCGAAGCAACCCCCAAACCGCGATTTCATGAGCGTCATCACGGAGCGGGCGACGACAAGGAGCGCAGGAATCCTTGAGCTGCGGCCTGAACGGGGGCCTGCAACCTGAAGGAACGATATTCGTAACCACTCATGGGCGGCGGGAGATCCCCCGTGACCGGCGGCGCGACCGCTTCCACACCAAGAGTATAATCAACAAGGTCCGCGCTGCCTTCGATGTGATAGAGGATGCCGTCCTTGATTCCAGCCAGTGGCCCGGTCCCGGCGAACGGCGTCCCGGCCCGGACCGATAGAGTTAGAACGAGGTGTGGCTGGTCACTGCCGGGATCGTTGGCGAAGGTGGAAATCCGCAGCGGCACGGATGCGGCGGAATCCGGCCGGCTGCCACCGGCGTACTCGTGGAAATTCGACAAGCCGTCGAGATCGGGGTCCGCCCCGGCATCGCGGTCGGCACCCAGGAGTTGCGGATAGAGATCCATGAAGACATTGAAGGCGGGCGGCGCGGTGTAGGTGAGTTCCAGCAGATTTCCGGTCTGCCGCAGCGCCCAGGTGCCCGCGCCCACGGCAGGCGGGACAAGCGCGAGACCGGCGAGGCCGTTGCCCTGAATCGCAGCGGGCGCCCGGAGGATGACGAAGGTTCTATCAATTTCCGTGAAACCGGATAAAGCGGAGGCATCGATGGAAACCATCGCCGGGTTGCCCGCGTCCGCCGTCACCTGGACCGCGCCGCTGGTTAGAACCACGCGGGAGCAAGCGGACGCGGCCCAATCTCCCAGAGCGATACTCAAGCTGGCGGCCGGATGCAGGGTGAGGCCGCCGCCGAATGTTAGAGGCGCGGCCATGTCGTTGCCGGGCTCCAGTTTTCCGTAGAGTTCGACCAACCCGCCGTAGGCACCGTCTCCGCCGAGGGTGGATGCCGCAGCGACGGTCAGAGTGCCGGTGCTGGCGAGATGGGAGCTGCCGTTGACGAGCAGGCTGCCGCTATCGACGTTGACGGCTCCGGTGAACACCGCGCCCGCGCCGTCGTGGCCGAGCATGAGCGTGCCGCCGCCGGTTTTGGTGAAGCCAAGGCCATGCACGCGGCCTGCTAGTTCGAGACGGCCGCCGTCATCGACTCCGATCGCGAGGTCCGCCGTGTTGAGTGCGACTTCGCCATTGATGCGGTTGTCACCGTTTTCCGAAATGAGGTCGCCGCTTAGAATCAGCGATTCCGGTGAGAGGATACCGCCGGAAATTTTCAGGGAGCCGCCGGTTTGCACGGTGGTTTCCGATCCCGCACCGCTGGCTCCGAGGGCGGACGGGTGGCGCACCTCTAACACCGCAGGACTCTGCACGGTGACCGGACCGGCAAAAGTGTTGTTAGCTGCCAGCACTACGGTTCCCGCCGACTCGATGCGGAGGCCGCTGTCGGGGACCGACGAGCCACCGCTGATCACTCCGCCGAGTTCGAGAATTCCGCCCGCGGCGGCTCCGAGCTTCGCGTGTTTGCCGGTTGCGAGGATCACCGGACGCACGGAAGTGAAGGAGTCGGTCGCGCGGAAGGTTCCGCTTTGCGCGAATGTCAGACCATTTGCCGGATCACCGAGCGCTCCATCCGATGGCACTTCCAAGCGGATGCCCGCGGCATCCCATTTCACGCCGCCGGTGAAATTGTTGGAGGGATGGGAGAGACGCAGCACTCCCCCACCATTCATGTTCAGGCCGTGACCCGCGGCACCGCCGAGGATGCCGGAAATCGTCAGGTCGCGTTGCAGATAGATGTCGCGCGCATTGCTGGATCCCATCGACAGATTCACGTTTCCGGTGATTTCCAACGGACCCGCGACGATGCCACCGATCGTCTGGCTGCCGATGATCCAGCGGATCGTGCGCACGTCGAAAGGATTGGCCAGCGAGAGCGGTGTGGCGGCCTCGCCGGATGAGGCC
>JBIPMR010000794.1:0-2779 GCA_044369025.1 Luteolibacter sp. | reverse complement strand
CAACAAGGTCGGCAAGATCACCGTCGAGGACTGAAACCCTTGGGAAACCGGTGCGGCCACACAAGGCGCGAGTCCGCAAGGCAACCCGTCATGCGACCGCGCTTGGCATCCTCTCAGGAAAAGCCAACCGCGATTTTTCCCGCACTCTCCATTCCTGGCTCTTGATCCTAACATCTAATTCCCACCATGAAACAACAAGGCAACTCCATCCACCCCGGCAACATCCAGCACTTCGCCGACTCCGCTGCCAACGCCATCCAGTTGGGCCAGCGCCAGTTCTTCACCCCGCCGGACATGGCCGCCGCCCTTTGCACCCCGCTCCAGGCCAGCCTCGCCACCATCGCCACCGATCTCATGTCCGGCTCCGGCCACCTGCTCGCCGCCTCCAAGCGCCCCCGCACCGTCGGCATCGACGTGGACGAGCGCTCCGCCTCCGTCTCCAAGTCTTCCATCTACCAAGCCGACGTCACCCGCTTCTACCCACTCGCCCACGCCGCCGGACTCAAGCACGACCTGCTCCTCCTCAACCCGCCCTTCTCCCTCCAGTGGTATCTCGACCGCCTCGCCCCGCTCGCCCTCTCCCCGGTGCCCGGCGTCAGGGAAGCCTATCAGGCCGCCCTCGCCAAGGGTAACACCATCGACTCCACCCTCGCCACCCTCCTCATCGCCCTCGACTCCCTCAGCGGGGCAGGGGAGGGCTTCATGATCTGCAATGCCGACACTGCCCGCCGCCTGATAGGCGATCCCGAGGGGGGGGGCGGGAGAGCGGGGGAGGGGGCGAACGAAAAATCCCCCGCTCACCCCATCCCTCCCTCACCCCATCCTCTTCTCATGCGCAACATCTGGTGCTGGCTCGACGTGCCCGGTGCCATCTACGAAAACCAGCAAACCCCGTTCCCCACCGCCGTCCTCTACTTCTCCGCCAGTCATGGCAAGGCATGCCCGGACGACCGCCACCCGCTCTACCTCCACGCCCCGTCCCACGATCCCCGCACCATCGAGCGCACCCTCGCCACCGCCCTCTCCGCCCGCCCCTTCGCCTTCTGCGGCCGTGCCTGCACCTCCAAGTATCAGATCCAGGAATGGGAGGATTTCTCGGCGGACTGGAATGCCGTGCGCGGCGAGTATCACCAACTCTACCACGGTGCCAAGCCGGACTACAACCTCATGCTCGGCCCCGGCGGCAGGATCAAGACCCACCTTGATCCCTTCCGCCGCGCCGCCTACACCCACAACCGCGAACTCCTGCTCGCCTTCCAAGGCATGTCCGGAGAAACCCCCGCCGCCCTCGTCGTCCAGCAGGCCAGCCGCTCCGCCCTCAAGCACGCCGTCACCTCCGGAAACTGGCGCGTCCAGCCCGAGCTGCTCGCCGCCGTGGATGCCGCCATCACCGCCTACGAGGCCGTCCGCGCACCCTTCTACACCCCCAACGAAGTCCAGGCCCTCGGCTGGCTCGACGAGGAGAGTGAGATCGTGTGTGAACGTTCAGGCATCCCCGGCTTCCGTGCCGGCGCGGCCTACCCCATCCGCTCGTGGATCGAGCAAACCACCTGGAAGGATGAGAAAACCAACCTCGCCGGGGACAAGGAGCAGCTCGCCATGAGTGGCAACGAACTCGTCGTCGCCGTCGCCGCCGAAGATGACACCGAGCACCAGTTCCACGTCCGCCGGGACAAGGATCTCCCGCCGCTCGACCGCAACGGCACCCACCACCACCTCATCCAGTCCCTCATCGACCACTTCAAAATCCCCATCCCCCAGGATGTCGCCCAGATCAACCCGCAAGCCTACCAGTCCCACCTCCAGCGCCTCACCGAACTGGAAAACCTTATCAACTCCCACGCCGCCTGAACCTTCACGCTTCCCATTCCCACGCAACCCTGCATTCTAACCACATCCCCCAAGAACCCGACGCCAGGCGGGTTTTTTCACACCATCGCTCACCATGAAAATTTCCTTCTCCCAAACCGAAGATCTCCAAGGCGTCCGCTACGAGATCGACTACCCCTGCGGCAGAAACCTTGCCGTCACCGTCAACTCCATCCTCCGCGACCGCGAAGACCTATCCGGAGCAGATTGGATCAACCACCACGGCATCTCCGCCGATTCGTCATTCATTTACGACGTCAACCACATCCTCACCGACGAGGAAAACGAACTCACCCTCGTCACCATTTACGATCCTTGCAAATTCCTCCCATTCCCCACCGGACCCACCTGGTCATCCTACCACCACGCCTTGCACTGGTCTCACGCCATTGTCTTCTCTCGCCACTGCATCGACCAAGCCAACCAAGCCGCCAAGTCAAGCACCCCGCAAGACGGGATGCACTGATCCGCCTGAAAATCTCACATCTAACCACCACCTCTCCCCATGCAACTCATCACCCCGCAAAACCCCATGCAGGCCGAGGCCGCCCGCCTCCACGATCGCGAGATCCTCCTTGGCAAGCTCGACGAAAGCTCCAGCCTCTATCAAGACGAGCACGCCGATCTGATGCTCTGCCAGGCCGCCTTCCGGAAGCGCCACGGCCAGGATCCCACCGAGGTCATCAACTCCATGGCCCAGCCCCGCCCCATGAGCACCCACCCGGAATACGTCGGACTTTCCAACCGCACCGCCAGCCGCCTTGAAATTAGAGGGCTCGACACCCGCGAGAAAATCCTCGAAGCCGTGCAAAGCTACGCGCTTTTCCCCAACCACTCGCTTCGCAAGCGCCCGGGAGGACTCGGCTACGGCTGGACCACCCACTTCGAGGTTTGCGAGTGGCTCGGTCTG
>JBIPMR010000793.1:0-2780 GCA_044369025.1 Luteolibacter sp. | reverse complement strand
GATTTGTTTCGGATCGACATCACCCACCACGATGAAAGTCATGCGCTCGGGCGTGTAGAAGCGTGTGTAGAGATCGAGAAAGCGCTCGCGTGGGGCGGATTTGATCACCTCCTCCTGGCCGATCGGAAACCGGCGGGTCACCAGCGAGTCGGGCAGGATTTCCGCGAATTGCTTCTCCATGATCCGGTATTGCACCGAGTCCCGGCTGACTTTTTCCGAGAGGATGACGCCGCGTTCCTTGTCGATTTCCGGCTCGGCGAGCAGCGCGCCGTCGCCGAAATCCCGCATCACGGTGAAGCCGAGTTTCATCGTGTCGTCCGAGAGGTCTGGCAAATCGAGCATGTAAACCGTCTCGTCGAAAGAGGTGTAGGCGTTGGCGTGGGCGCCGAAGGAAATCCCGAGCCGCTGCATCCGCGGGATGAGCTCGGCGGCAGTGTAGTTTTTCGAACCATTGAAAACCATGTGCTCGAGGAAATGGGCGAGGCCTTGTTGATCATCCGCCTCGACCAGCGAGCCGGCGGAGATGTGAAGCCGCAACGAAACCCGCTTCGGCGGCTCGCTGTTCGGGTAGATGATGTAGCGCAAGCCGTTTTCCAAGCTGCCGAAAATCGCCCCGGAATCCGCCGCGATCTCCGAGGTCGCCTGTGGCCAGGGGCGTGGCTCCGCTTCCGTGCCGGCCAGGTCCGTCTTGACCGTGGGCTCGGGCTTTTCCGCGTTGGGAGTGCTCGTCCGAGCCGGGTTTTCGACCACCGCCGGTTTGGCGGGCTCCTGATTTCGTTTCGCACGGATGGAAAAAACGCCCGCCATGACGGCGAGGATGAGCACGAGAATAAGAGGCGTAGCCTTCTGCATGGCTTAAGAGTGCGGGAGTCTTGGCATTTGGCAACGCCGAAAACCTCCCGATCCGGCACTTCGATGAAGGACCGTGAAAACTTTCCGAAAACAGGATTGCAATCCCACGCCCGACATGCTGTTTTTCCGCCCGGTCGCAAGGCCATCTCAAGTGCGCGCGTGGCGGAATTGGTAGACGCGCTAGATTCAGGTTCTAGTGGGGGCAACCCTGTTCAGGTTCGAGTCCTGTCGCGCGCACCATTTCATTATCAACGGGTTACGGAGTCGATTCCCTAGCTGGTTGACAGCCCCCACTACCCCATGAACGAGGGTGGTGACAAATTGGTGACAAACGCCGGATCGGACTCTGCAATCCGCTCAAAAACAAAGCGTTCCAGAGGTAGGAAGAAACAAGGTCCGTTTCTCAGGGTCAAAGCAGGTTCTACCATGGTCCCGATCTACCAGACGGAATCCAAGGGCCGGGTCCGCTACACGTTGAGCTTCTACCGGGATGGGCGCCGCGAGCGGAAGGTCTTCAACAGCCCGGAGGACGCCAAAAAGGAGGCGTTGTTCGTGGCGCAGCGAATTCAGGTGGGGATGCAGCACGTCACCGACCTCAAGCCGCACGAACGAGATAGTTTCAAGGCGGCGGAGGCGATGCTTCAAAAATCTGGCATCCCGCTGGTCGCCGCCGTGGAGGACTACCTTCGCGCTCGCGAACTTGCTGGAACGGAATCGCTCGCCGCCATGGCCTCCGAATATGGCCAGCACTTCAAGAAAGTGGTGCGGCGGGTCACCATCCCTGACATCGTCGCGGAAATGCTGCTGCATCGGGAACAGGATGGGGCGAGCAAGGTGTATTTGGGGCAGTTGAAAACCACCCTCAACCGCTTCGCCGCCAAGTTCCCCGGCGAGGTTCTGGACGCAACCTCACAGGAGATCGACGCCTGGCTCCGCTCGCTGGACGTGGCACCAGGAACACGCAACTCGATGTTGCGCTGCATCAAGGTGTTCTTCTCCTTCGCCCGTGGCCATAACTACCTGCCTGAAGATCGCAGCACGGCGGCCGATTCGGTAAAACTGGTGAAGAACGTCTCGGAAAACTACTCGATCTTCTCGCCCGAGCAGATGGAGAGGATTCTCCATGCCGCACCGCCCCGCCGGCTTGCGATCCTTGCTATCGAAGCGTTTGCAGGGATCCGGGTCGCCGAACTCAGCCGGCTCAATTGGACCTCTGTGGACTTGGAACGCCGGATTATCGTGATTCGGGCGGGCGAGGCGAAAACAGCTTCAAGGCGGGTTGTGCCCATCACCGACCATCTCGCCGCCTGGCTGGCACCCTTGGAACGCAAAGGCAAGGTGGTGGCAGCGAAGAACCTGTATGTGGACATGACAGCCCTGGCACGCGCCCTCCAGATCGAGTGGCCCCGCAACGTGCTGAGGCATTCGTTCATCTCCTACCGGATCGCCACGGTGAAAAGCGCGGATCAAGTCGCGCTCGAAGCGGGCAACTCACCTACGATCATCTTCAAGCACTACCGGGAGCTGACCACTGAGGATGAGGCGGACGAGTTGTTTGGGATCCTGCCCAAGAACTGTCAGATGGAGAACACGTTCGTGTGGGACAAGCGGACCGGTCGGACGACCCTCAACGGCAAGATCATCGAGAAGTGATCGACCGTTCAATCCGTATGCCAACGATGACTAACGGATGCGGAATGGTTTTGTGGGGGGCGGTCATATTGCCATCCCTTGTGCGGCCGGAACGTGCTCCTACGCGGCACCAAACGCAAAATCCGGGGCTGGGAAAGAAGTCTCCCAACCCCGGATTTGTGACCCCCGCAAAATGGTGTGCAGGTCAGCTCTTGAAGATTGGGAGCCCCTAAGCTTCGGTGGCAGTTCATGAACGCTAACCAGACCACCACATCGATGCCAAGCGAGTGGAGGAC
>JBIPMR010000792.1:0-2781 GCA_044369025.1 Luteolibacter sp. | reverse complement strand
CACATGCCGGGTTGGTTACCGGATAGCACCTTGGCGTCTCTGCCAGGTTGCCGGTCCCCTCTTACGCAGGACTCTCGCGATGTCGGGAAGAGACTGGCAGCCAGGGAGAGGAATTCAAGGACCTTTCTGGGCGACGGTTGTCATAAAATCGAAAAATCGCTCCACCGACAGCGGCGCGTCAAACGGCAGCTTGAAGTAGTAGAAGATGTCGCGGGTGGGGTTGAAGATGTCCGACATCCCGGCGCGTTCCATGATCAGGTTGAGCGGTCCCTGCAATAGCTTCAAGGCGCATTGATTTCACTGCCTACCCTCGCGCTGGGACTCGTCACCGAACTGGTGGAACACCTTGCCGCAGGCCGCTCCGTGACGGTCCTGAGTGGCGAGGAAGAGATTTCGCCACGGGAAGCGGCGGAGTTGCCGGGAGTGTCCCGGCCCTTCGCCTCCAAGCTGTTCGATGAGGGGCAGATCCCGAGCCGCCGCGTGGGCACCCACCGCCGGGCATTGGTCAAGGACGTGCTCGCCTACCGGGAACGCCAGCAGGCCGCACGGCTCGCCGCACGGGACGAACTCGCAGCGGAAGGCCAACGGCTCAACCTGCGATACTGAAACTCCGCTGTCGGTGCAACGGCTGCCGCCAAAGTCGTCGTTTCCCGGCCAAGGGACATGGTCCCAGGCGCCGATGCTGAAGAGGATGCAGTCGGAGAAATCATCGCCAGCTTCGGCATCGCCGGATGGCGGGCAAAGCTGGGATTTTACGGCGTTCCCCGCGAGCAAGGACCGGACCATCAGGGAGGTGGTGGCTAGGAATTCGCTTTCTGCGGGAGGCCACTGAGAGAGCCATTGGATCGGACCGGCGGGCGGAGAAATGGGGGGAGGGACTCTTCCTCTTCCTTGAAGTTTAAATTTTGAGGTTTGAATCCTAGCGGCGGCGGCGGACGAGCAGGATGCCTCCGAAGGCTCCGATCAGGGCTGCCACGTTTGGCTCGGGGATGACGACGAGTTGCAGGCTACCACTCTGGAAGTAGGCACTACGACCGATGCCGATGCTGGCCGCATTCGCCAAACCGAAGTTACCTAAATCCGTGCTGTCGAGGTTGCCGGTGATCAGTGTGTAGGTGCCGTTAGCGACAGTTGACCAATCAACCGCAGCCCCGTTAAAAACCAGATTGTCGATGCCGAAGCCAGTGGCAGCGAAGCTGGTCGCGGAGGAGTCTAGCGAATTAGCGCTAGTGACGGGCAGGGCGATATCGAAGAAGGATCCGCCCCCTAAGGTGATCGTTGCCGTAGTTCCGCCGCCACCACCTAACGTGGCGGTGTCGCTGACTGAGATGTTGCTGGTGAGTGCACCCGTAACGAACAAGGTGCCCGCACTGACTAGGGTGGCTCCGGTGTAGGTGTTGGTCGCGCCCGAGAGCACCCAGGTGCCCGAGCCTGTTTTGGTCACACTGAGTGCGCCGCCGCCTGCGGAGTTACCCATGTTGCTGGAGATTTCGTTGGCTCCTGCGTTGCTGCCGGTCAGGGTCAGGGTGCGGGCGACGTCGGTGCCGAAAGTCGAGCCCACCGCCCCGGTCGTGCCGGTGAAGGCGTTGCTGAGGGTGTAGGAGTTGCCGCTGATGGAGGTGATCGTAGTGCCAGCGAGGAGACCTGTTGCGGTTACGGTCATCACGTCCCCCCCCACGGTGCCGGGGGTAACTGAAGTGATATTCGTTACCACATGGCTGCCGTTGGTGTAGTTCAGGTTGGTTCCGGTAGGACTGATGGCGGTAAAGGTGCCGGTGAATTTGAGGGTTCCGCTGCCGGTGCCCGAAGCGTCGAGCGTGCCGCCGGTCGCCGCCACGGTCAGCGCGTGGTCCGTGGTCACGGCTGTGGAGCCGGTGTATTGGAGGGTGCCGCTGGTGCCCTGACCGGTAAGGTTGATGGGGCCGCCCGCTCCGATGGAGCTGTTGCTCCCGGTGTCTGCCACGCTGGCGACATTCAGCACGCCATCGAGCACCGTAACCCCACCGGTGAAGCTGCTGGTGGTTCCGGTGACGGACCAGGTTCCCGCTCCAAGTTTGACGATCCCGCTGGTGTTGGCTAGATCGGCCTGACTCATCACGCCGGAGAAGAACCCGTTGCCCGCTCCACCAAAGCTAAAAGGGCGGTTGCCGGTGGCTCCGCTAGTCGTGCTGAGATTGCCCGAAATGGTCAGCAGACCGGCATCAGACTGGATGTTCACCCCGTTTCCACCTCCGGCGGTGAGGGTCATGTTGCCGCTCATCGTATTGTTACCCTGAACGTTCTGGATGTTAGGGGTGCCACCGTTCGCTAAACCGTTGGAGGAGGCGAAGTTGGCGAAGGTGTTGTTGTAAACATTCGTCCCGCTGGTGTTGAGTTTGAGCGTTCCGGTGTTCGTGCCAGCCTTCGGGAGGTTGATCTGGCTGCCGGAAGGCAGGGCGGCGGCAGCGTTGATTTGCAGCGTGCCGCCACCATTGGAGATGGTGGTTGTGCCGGTGTAGCTGTTGGCAACGGAGAGCACGGTCGTGCCGCCCGCGCCGTTCTGGGTTACGCCACCGACGCCACTGATGGCGTTGGAAAACGTCAGGCCTGCATCGGTGCGACCAAAGGAGAGCGTGCCGCCGTTCAACACGATGTTGGCCGTGTTGCTGCCGAGATCGCCCGTCGTGCCGGTGCCGATTTGCAGCGTGCCTTGGTTGACGGTCGTTTGGCCGGTGTAGAGGTTGCTGGCACTTACTACCACGAGACCGCCCCCCGCCTTGGTCAGCCCGCCACCCGCAGAGG
>JBIPMR010000789.1:0-2789 GCA_044369025.1 Luteolibacter sp. | reverse complement strand
TTCCTTCGCCTCCCGCTGGCAAGATTCCAAAACATTGGCGAGGCTCCGCAAGGAGCACGCGAATCCATCTTGGAGGGTGATGGAGGTTGGAGGCATGTGGCGACACTCGGAATGACGGCGCGGAATGGCCGGGTTATTGAGTTCACCGCAGGGCATCCGGTCGCCTGGCAACCCTCTTCGATCGCCAAACCCGGCCGCAACGATGGCGCACTCCGGCAGCGCGTCAATCGCCGTGTTCCAGGGTTTCCCCGATGGGATCGCCGTCGGGCAACCCGGCGTGGAGTTCGTGCAGTTCTGCCTGGCAGAGGTCGGCGAGTTGATGCCGGGTTTTGGTGGGGCCGGTGACGGTGACGGTCAATCGGCGCTGCCGTGGTTCCATCCGGATCAAGGCCCGGGCCCCCTTGCGGGACAGGATCACGCCGTGACGCCACTGCCGTTTTTGCTCGCGCAATTCCTCGATGAAATCGAAACGCCGCACGGTGATCCGCGCCAGCAAATCCTGCGGCACGGACTGATAGGTGTAACGCAGCCGGATGGCATCCGCGTCTTCCCGGAAATCCGCGAGACCGCCGGGTTCCTCGACCGGCTGCGCGTGGGGCAGCAGCCAGACGCCGCTGCCGGCGACGGCCAGCCCGAAACGCTCCAGAACCTTCATCAAGCAGGCGCGCCCGGCCTCGTCACGTTCCGTGAGGAGCGCCGTGTCCACATCGGCCTGTTTGAGGATGCCGGCCTGGTTTTCCGCGCGGTGGAGAAGCGGATAGAGATGTTTCGCCAGCCAGCCGGAGTCCATCAGCGCCGAATCGTCCGGATCGTGCAGGGTGATTCCCAGATGATGCAGGATTTCGGATAGATAGTCCTGTTGTCCCGCGTCCTTCACGCCGTGTTCGAGACACCGCGCGCGGAATCCGGATTCCGTCAGGTGTTTTCCGGCGGCAAGCGCGCGGCGCACCTTGTCCCAAGCTGCGGGAAACGGCTCGCGCACCCAGGGCATGCGCTCGAGTTCCCGGGAAATCGCGGTTTTCAGGGCGGGGATGCCTTTTTTCACCTTGCAGTCCATTTCCACAAATCCGCGGATGAAGGGAAACCGTTCCCGCAGCGCGATGCGGTCCACTTCCGGGCGGCGGCCGGGGACGTTCCATTGGTTCATCGCCACGATCACCGCGGGGCTGTGTCCGTGCGCATCCGTCCCTTGCGCTTCGACCTTGCGCAGCCAGTATTCCGCGTCGTCGCGTTCGTGGCGGCCGCGGCCGGTTAGGACCAGCAGATAGAGGTTCCGCGGACTGAAGAAAAACGGATGCAGGGCGTGGGTGACCGGCTGGCCGGAAAAGTCCCAGACATGGACCGTGACCGGATCCTCGCCGGGTGCTTCGAGCGTCCAGTCGCACAAGGCGACACCCGGCGTGCTGGTTTCCGCTTCGCGGTGGGGCAGGTCGAGCAAGGCGCGCACGATGGTGGATTTGCCCGCGCCGCAGTTTCCTAACAATATCAACTTCACCTCGTTGAGCGGGCGGGTGGTTCCCGACTGCCTGCCGAAGTAGAAGTCGAGAATCGATTGCGCCGGGGCGTGTTTGCAGGCAGGGACCTTGCGCGGGTCGGGTCCGAGGATGAACGGGGAGAGTTGCAGCGCCGGATTGTCGTGGAGAAACAGGTGGTCGAGGTTTTCCAGATTCCCGAGGCTTTCCGGAAGCGAGGCCAGCGGATTGGCGGCCAGGTCCAGTTCGGATAGATTTGCGAGTTGCCCGAGTTCCGGCGGCAGCGCTGCCAGATCCGTGTGGGATATTTTGAGCACGGTCAGCTTCGCGAGTTGGCCGATCTCCGGCGGGAGGGCGGCCAGCGGGTTGTGGGAGAGATCGAGCACCGTGAGCGTGGTGAGCCGGCCGATTTCAGGGCTGAGGTTTTTCAGGCGGTTGTGCGAGAGGTCGAGCCGCGTGAGGGTTGCGAGTCGGGCGAGCCCGGGCGGAAAGGTGGCCAGCGCGTTGTGGGAGAGGCCAAGCCGGGTCAAGCTGGAGAGCCGGGCGAACTCCTGCGGCAAATTTTCCAGACGGTTGTGATCCAGGTAGAGCCGGGTGAGTCCGGCGAGCAGGCCGATTTCCGGAGGAAGCTCGCGCAGCGGCGTGTGGGTGATGTCGAGGCGGGTGAGTTTGGCGAATTGGCCGATCGCTGGCGGGAGGTGGGCGAGCGGATTGTTCGACAGATTGAGCCGGGCGAGATCGGTGAATCGGGCGAGTTCGGGCGGCAGGGTTTCCAGCCGGTTGTCGGCGAGATTCAACTCCGTCAACGGCGGCAGTTGGGCGATCCTCGGCGGCAGGCTTCGCAGCCGGAGTCCGCTCAAGTCGAGCACGCTGCGGCGACGGCGGATGCAGTCGCCGATGCGTTTCATCGCCTCGTCGATCGCCTCTTGCTCCGCGGGTTTGCTATCAGGGTTCGGCATGTCTCGAATGATGGAAGCCCACTGGCGATTGGCAAGCGCTGGCTGGTGGGGCAAGCTCGGGGATAGATTCGGTCAGGAGAGGAATTTCCTCTCACCCGCGATGCGCGACTTCCCCGGCCCGCTTGCCCTCGAGCGGCGTTTTCCCGCGCTTGCGCTCCGCCGTATCCTCCCCTAGTAATTTCGCCGATGAAACGCCGCCTCGCTCTCATGACCCTCGCCCTGTTGCCCGTGCTCGCCTCTTGCGAACCCGCCAAGGAAGCTGAAAAACCCGCCGCGCCTGCTGCCGAGCCCACCTCGGCGAAATCGCCCAAGGTCCGCTTGAAGACCAACAAAGGCGACATCGTGCTCGAACTCAACG
>JBIPMR010000790.1:0-2789 GCA_044369025.1 Luteolibacter sp. | reverse complement strand
AACGAAACTCCGCTACAAGGTGGACGATTTCGCGGTGACGCTCGTGCCGCAGACCGAAAGCGGCGAGGATATCTTCACCCGCACCTTCCGGGTGCCGCCTGACTTCGCGTCCAGCCTCGATTCCGGCGGCGGTGGTGGCGGCGGCGGTGGTGCAGCAGCGGATCCGTTCGCCGAGCCAAGCGCCGGTGGTGCGGGTAACCTTGTTGCCCGTCCGCCAATCCTCGAACTCCTCAAGCGTTCCGGAATCGGTTTTGCAGAAGGCAGTTCTGCCACTCTCAGCACCTCCGGGGTTCTTCTGGTCAGCAACACACCGTCGGAACTGGATAAGGTCGAACAGTTGGTGCAAGCCACCGCCAGCAGCAAGCCCAAGCAGGTGAAAATCACCACCAAGTTTGTTGAAATTTCGCAGGAAAACAACGATGAGCTCGGCTTCGACTGGATCGTCAATCCATTCGGACTCTCCAACACGGTCTTTGCCAGCGGTGGCACCACCGGTAACCAGGCCGGACGGACCGGAGCTGATTTCATCAACCCGGTGAACGGAACTTCTATCGATGGCATCCCGGCCGCTCCCAACCAGACCACCAGCAACGGTGTCACCAACGGAATCCGCAGCGGTGATCAGGCGGTCAACCGCAACAGCATCGACGCCATCCTCAACAACCCGAGCCGCACCGCCCAGCGCGCCAACGTGGCTCCGGGCATCATGGCACTGACCGGCCTGTTTACCGACGGCCAGGTTCAGTTGATCATGCGTGGACTTGCCCAGAAAAAGGGCACGGACCTGATGAGTGCGCCATCCGTCACCGCTCGTTCGGGACAGAAGGCCACCATCGAAATCATCCGTGAATTCATCTACCCGACCGAATACGAACCCCCTGAACTTCCCAACAGCGTCGGCGGTGGCGGCAACAGCATTCTCGACGGTGGACTGGGTGGCAGTGGCGGCGGCAGCTTCCCGGTCACCCCGGCGACGCCAACCGCATTCG
Source organism: Luteolibacter sp. (assembly GCA_044369025.1). Lineage (GTDB taxonomy): Bacteria > Verrucomicrobiota > Verrucomicrobiia > Verrucomicrobiales > Akkermansiaceae > Luteolibacter. The sequence goes on along the minus strand of JBIPMR010000790.1, from coordinate 1,800 downwards.
ACACCCGCAACACCGGTGTGACTCTCGAAATCGAACCCATCATCGGTGAGAACGACTTCGTGATCGACCTGCGTTTCGTGCCTGAAATCGTCGAGTTCGAAGGCTTCATCAACTACGGTAGCCCGATTCAATCGCCAGGCACGGATGCCCTCGGCAATCCGGTGACCTCGGTCATCACCGAAAACCGCATCGAAATGCCGGTCTTCTCCTCACGCCGCGTCAATACCGCGCTCACCATCTATGACGGCTACACCGTCGCCGTCGGTGGACTGATGCGCGAAGACGTGCAAAACGTCGAGGACAAGGTGCCGATTCTCGGTGACATCCCGATCATCGGTCGTCTGTTCCAGACCAAGGCCGAAAACCGGATCAAGAGCAACCTGATCATCTTCGTCACGGCGCAGATTATCGACGCCACCGGCCGCCCGCTCCGCGGTGCCGATGCGGGTGACTCGATCCCGGTTTCCACCGGTTCGCCGATGGGCGACGGGGTGCTTCCTCCAATCGACCTGCCCCCGGCTCCATAACGGATCCCGGCAAAATGAATTCAGGGCGGGCGAAGGTGCAAACCTTCGCCCGTTCTTTTTTCCGGCCACCCAAGTGCGGAGCTCGTATTGCGGTCTCAGGATCTTTTCTTGCTTCCTCGGGCCAACCTCCTGATTCTTCAAGCCATGCGGGCGGTGGTATTGACAGGTGGAATTGCTTCCGGGAAATCAACAATCTGCCGCCTGTTGCGCGAGTGGATGCCTGCGGTCGTGATCTTCGATTGCGATGCGTCGGTTCATCGCCTGCTGGACTCCGATGCCAGAGTGGCGGCTGCGGTCGGCGAAGCGTTCGGGGTCCAGGCGCTTGATCGCCATGGCCGACCCGACCGGGATTTTCTCCGCCAGCAGGTTTTTTCAGACGAGGCCGCCCGCTGCCGGTTGGAGTCGATCCTTCACCCGCGGGTCTTGGAGGAATGTCTTGATTCCCGCCAACAGGCTGTTACACGGGGGGCGGAATTGTTCGTAGCAGATGTTCCGCTTTTCTATGAGAGGGGCTTCGATTTCGGTCAGTCACAGGTCATCGTCGTCGCATCCACCCACTCCACTCAGGTCCAGCGGCTCAAGGCGCGCAGCGGATTCGAAGTTGATCTGATTGAATCGATCATCGCATCCCAACTCCCGGTCCAAGAAAAAATCTCCCGTGCGGACGTGGTTTTTTGGAACGAGGGCCCTCCCGCCGTGCTACGCTCCCAAGTCCGCCGTTTTGTCCAAGCTTTTCAAATGAATCCTCCTCACGAATCCGACACCGCCGAGCCTCAAGCGGAAACCTCCGCCGCTGCGGTGATTCCATCCGCCCCGGCGTCCATTGACATCAACCAGTTCCGCCTCAAGTCCCTCGCCGAACTGCAGTCGATGGCGGAGGCTGTTCCTGCCAGAATCCAGGGTGGCATCCCCAAAAGCCAGTTGGTTTACGAGCTGCTTTGTTTCTTCGGTCACGAGGGCACGGGCTTGATCTGCGAGGGTGTTCTTGAACAGGCAAAGGATAATTTCGCCATGCTGCGTGATCCGCAGCGGAGCTTCCGTCCGGGACCGGATGACATCCATTTGAGTTCGAATCTGCTCCGCGATCATGGCCTTCGGGTCGGGCAGTTGATCAAGGTCCGCGTCCGGGCCCCCCGCGAGCGGGACAAGTATCTAACGGTGCATGAGGTGCTTGAAGTCGAAGGTATTCCGGTCGCCGACTATCAACCGCCGAAGGAGTTTGACAAACTCACCCCGCTTTTCCCCAACGAACGCATCCACCTGGAAGGGGAGG
>JBIPMR010000791.1:0-2789 GCA_044369025.1 Luteolibacter sp. | reverse complement strand
GGACCCGGGCGGTTCAGCCAGGCAGCGGTCACCGCGCTGCCGAAGCCGAACTCGTGGCGGCGGAGATCCACACCGACCGAGGCCGCGGGCACGGCTTTACCGTTAGAATCGAGCACGTTGATCCTGAAGTCGCTCTTGCGGGTCGATTCGATCCGCTGGAGCGCGGCCTTGCGCCAGGCGGCATCGGCTTCGCGACCCGGGTAGGTCAGCGCGGGTTGCGGCAGAGCGGAGAGCGGGACCCGGGTGCCGAAGTTGAGCAAGCAAAGTCCCGCGATGTCGATCTGCTGGGCCTGCTCTCCGAGATGGATGGATACCGCACCCTGACCGGCCGGGACCGTCTGCAAGGCCGGGAATGGCACCAGCACCAGCGACCATGATGTGCCTGCCTCGAAGTCATGCATCACCGCCTTGGCATAGTCTTTGCCTTGCCCGCCTCCGACCAGCACGGCTCCACCGGCACGCGCGCCACTGAAGCCGGGGGATTTCCGGGCGTAGAACCACAACAGACCCACGTCGCCGCCCGCGATACCCGGCTTGAAGGGGAAGCTGACTCCGGCATTCCACGGATTGGGGTGGGCTTTGCGCGAGTGGATTCGCAGCCCGAGCGAGCCGGGCACCTCATCCCATCTCGTGGAAGTGACGCTCACCTCCGGCGCAACGGTGATCTGCACGGAAGCCGCATCCGCAGGCATCACCAAGCGCGAACCGCCCTTGGGCAGAGCCGGCGGCGGTGGAATCTCCGCCGCCGACAGGCAAAAGTGCGGGAGCAAGAGCAGTGCGGAAAAAACCGTGTGGCGGACGAGAAGATAATACATGCTAAAAACCGGATTAAAACGGGCTTCAGCGGTTCTAGGACGAACGGCTTCACGCCCTCCTTGTGTGAAGCCGTCGTCGAGGTTCTCTCCCAAAACCCAATCAAGGAGAAAATTTGATCACCTGCGGCGGCGCAGCAGGGCGAGCAGACCGAGGCCTCCCAGCAGCGCCGCGGCGGGCTCGGGCACTGCGGTGATGGTGACGAAACCGCTGTTCACGCCGCCATCATTGGTGCCGCCGTTCAGGCCGGCGGTGGTATCGTTGTAATTGAGAAACCACAGCCCGCCGTCGAGTGTATAGTCGTCATTCGAGGCATAGCCGCTGAAGGCGCCGACCAGCGCATCATAAGCAAACAGGGTGAACTTCTCACCCAGCACGTAGGTGCCGAGGTTGTCCCAGATGACCGAACCGCCAGTAAGGGTCAAGGTTCCTCCGACGTTGACCAGATCGGCAAGATCGCCGGTATCGTTGAACTCGTAAGCGTAGGTGCCACCCATGTTGACATTTCCGGCCACTGTCATGTTGCCGGGTGAGTTGCCCGGGGCGAGGGTGCCGCTGGCTCCGATGGTGACATTGCCGCCAAGGCTGGTGGCTCCGCCGAGCGTCCCCGCGTTGACTGAGAGGGTGCCGATGTAGGTGGTGGATGCGCCGTTGATGAGCAGGCTACCGTCGCCGTTCTTGGCGAGGTCCGAGCTTCCGACGAGTGAGGTGTTCGCACCCAAGGTGATCTTGCGATTGGTGTCGACACTGAAATCCTTGGCCGTGGCGGTGGAGGTTGCCAGGATGATCGAACCGCCGGTTCCCGAGACGCCGTTGATGGTGAGGTCGGTGGAGGCGTCGTAGTTGGAGATCGTGCCGCCGGTCCAGCCGATGCGGCGCTGGGATGTCGTGGCAAACGCTCCGGTGCCGGCTTCGATCGTCGCGGCGCTCAGCGTGCCGCCAGACAAATTATAGCTCGAACGAAAATCCGGAGTGGCTCCGCCAGCGGCATCTTTGCCAAAGGTCAGGGTGGAGACTTTCACGCTGCCACCGCCTTGGTTGAAATTGGTCGTAAGCACAGAAGTTCCCGTGCCCGTTTTCTCGCCAAGCAGCAGGTTTGTGGCAATCACAGCTCCCGTCGGCATCGTGAGGCTGCTGGTGACTCCCGTGTTGGCGTTGGCGATGTGGCGGTTGATCACGAGATCGGTCACGACCGCATCAAGCGAACCGCCGGTGAGATCGAACACGCCAGCTCCCGACCGAATGCCTGAACTGGTTTCACCGATTTTCCACAGCGTCACCGCACTGCTTCCGCCCGTGAGTCCGCGGAGTGTCAGGGCAGGAGTGGTGAGGCCGGATTGAAAGCTCACTTTGCCTGAGCCGTTGAAGCCACCCAGGGTGACATTGGTGGCGTTGAAATTGTTCACCGTGCCCAACGTGAGCCGACCTTCGTGCGCGGTACCCTGGCTGCTGCCCGTCGCGCCGCCAACCGTGACATTCAAGGCAGTGATGGCATTGGTGCCTGCCTTGGCCAGATTGATGGTATTGTTTGAGGCCGTGGCGCTGGTAATCGGCTGAACCACGAAGTTTTTGGTCGCTTGGTTGTAGGTGAAATTTGTCAGTCCGGACATATCCAAGAGGGTGGCGTCCGCGGCGTTTACCGTGAAGTTGGCGTTGTTGGTCACGGTCAGGCTACCGCCAGCGCCCGTGATGGTGTTGGTGACGCCGCCAAACGGAGAAAGCGCCGCGACCGATTGGGTGGTGTTGGTCAGATCCAGCGTGCTGGCGGAGAGAAACTGCACGGTCGTGGTGGTTGGGAGGCGGTTGGTGCCGCCGGACAAGCGCAACGTGCCTCCTTCGAGTTTGGTCGCCAGTGCGTAGGTGTTTCCCCCGGTCACGGTGACGATGCCGCCATCGTTCTTGCGGAAGTTCGCGGTTCCCGAGATCACCCCGGCGATGGTCATGTTCGCGCCGGCCTTGTTCTTTACCCACAAATC
>JBIPMR010000104.1:0-8584 GCA_044369025.1 Luteolibacter sp. | reverse complement strand
GGCATGAAATGTTTTTTCAGTCCGCAATCCGGGATCGTGGATCGAAAACCGGCGGTAAAACCGTCATTTAGGGGGATCTTAACTTGCTCACCTCTTCGGCTTTATCGAGGTCGTTTAGTGAGGTCTGTGTGTATGCCCGGGTCGATGTGGATGTGGACGCCGACCTGCCGTATGCCCAATGGTCGGCGGGAGTGCTGGCCGTACTCGCACCCGCCGGTGCCGGAATTCCAGCGGGTGCGACACCTGAAGCGGAATCCGCCGAGTCCGGGCATTCAAAGGTCCGGCCATTCCCCTCCCCCGTGGTGGCGAATTTCAATCTCAACGGTCCGGGCGACAAGCAGACGCATCACGTCGCGCTGTCGCTCGCCGGCTCCGGCCTCGAATACGAAGTCGGCGACGCGCTCGGCATCTATCCGCTCAACCCCGCGGCGGTGGTGGATGAAATCATTGCCAATCTGCCGTTCAAAGCCGGCGATGTCCCAACCCCGGATGGGGGCGAAACTTCGCTGCGTGAGGCGCTCATCCAACACTACGACATCGGCTCGTTGAACAAATCGATCATCCAGAAATGGCAGGCGAGAAGTGGTTCACCGTTCCTGCGCTCGCTGGTGCAGGCGGATGATAAAAAGGCCTGGGATGATTTCTGTTGGGGACGGGATTTGATCGATCTGGTCATCGATCATCCGGCGGATTTTTCGGATGGAGAGGAATTCGTTGCCATCCTCAAGAAACTGCAACCGCGGCTTTATTCCATCGCCTCCAGCCCGCGCGCCCATCCCGGCGAAGTGCATTTGTGCGTCGGCATCGTCCGCTACGACACCTACGGCCGGAAACGTGGCGGGATTTGCTCCACTTTCCTAGCAGACCGCCTGGATGGCGGCGTGAATCCTAAAATTTACGTCCACTCGAACACCGCATTCCGCCTACCGCCGAGTGGTGACACACCGGTGATCATGGTAGGCCCCGGCACCGGCATCGCGCCGTTCCGCGCGTTTTTGGAAGACCGCAAAGCGACCGGCGCCAGCGGGGCAAACTGGTTGTTTTTCGGCAATCCCCACCGTGCGACCGACTTTCTTTACGAAGACGAGCTCAACGCTTATTTGGCCGACGGCACCCTTGGCCGACTCGATCTCGCCTGGTCCCGCGACCAGAAAGAGAAAGTCTATGTGCAGGACCTGATGCGGCAAAACGGCGCGGAACTCTGGGCGTGGCTGGAAAAAGGCGCGGCGTTCTATGTCTGCGGAGACGCCTCACGAATGGCCAAGGACGTGGACCACGCGCTGCTGAAAGTGGCCGAAGAACACGGCAAGCTGACCGCCGAAGAAGCGGCCGCATTCATCACCCGATTGAAGAAGGAGAAGCGCTATCTGCGGGATGTTTATTGATTGAATGGATGCCGCCAGTGGCAAATCAAGGTGAACAATTTTTGTCCGAGTCCATTTGCGAACTCATTTATCCAAAGCGGTGTGGCGCTATCGCTTCCCACCGCTGTCCAAAGGGCCGCCAAGGTGTGGAGTGCGGTGGCAGAGCGCAGCGGCGACACCGCTTTGGATTCTTCGCGATGGTAAGGTGCCAGGGTTGCTGAATCATCCAAAGCGGTGTGGCGCTTCGCTTCCCACCGCAGTCCAAAGGGCGTTTTGGCGGAGCTTCGGGCGAATTGAATTTCGCGGTCCAAGAAGAAAGCCCCGGCTCGCGTGGGCGGGCCGGGGCTTGGTTTGATTGGTTAGGAATTACGCGGTCGCGGCGTCTTCGTCGTCTTCGAAGGTTTCCTTGGGGGCGATGACGGGCTCGGGTTCCTCGACGGTGAATTCGAACTCCGCCTCGCGGTGGTGATAGAATCCGGTGCCGGCGGGGATGAGGTGACCCATGATGACGTTTTCCTTGAACCCGCTGAGGTAATCGACGCGTCCGAGGGTCGCGGCTTCGGTGAGGACCCGGGTGGTGTCCTGGAAGGAAGCGGCGGAGATGAACGAATCGGTCTCGAGCGAGGCCTTGGTGATGCCGAGCAGGACCGGTTCGCCTTCGGCGGGCTTGCCACCGTTGGCGACGATTTCAGCGTTGATGCGCTTGAAGTTCGTGCGGTCCACTTGGTCTCCCCAGAGGTATTGGTCGGCGTCGCCCGGGTCGGTGATTTTCACCTTGCGGAGCATTTGCCGGACAATGACCTCGATGTGCTTGTCGTTGATTTCCACGCCTTGGACGCGGTAAACGGATTGCACTTCGTTGACCAAGTGCTCTTGGAGCTCCTGGGCGCCGCAAGCTTCGAGCAAATCTTCCGGAGACACGGGGCCTTCGGTGATTTGGTCGCCGCGTTTGACGATGTCGCCATCGGTGACGACGACGTGTTTGCCCATCGGGACCAAGTGATCGACCTGTTCGCCGGTTTCGGCGTGGGTGACGATGACCTTTTTCTTGCCACGGACGTTGCCGCCGAAGGAAACCGCGCCCTCGATCTTGGCGATGACGCAGGAGTCTTTCGGTTTGCGGGCTTCGAAAAGCTCGGCAACCCGTGGCAGACCCCCGGTGATGTCCTTGGTGCGGGCGACCTTGCGCGGAGTTTTGGCAATCTGCGTTCCGCCGGTGACGATCTGGCCTTCCTTGACGGAAAGGTGGGCGCCGACGGGGATGGAGTAGCTGGCTTTCACTTCCTTGGTCTTCTCGTCGATGATGACGACCTGCGGATGAAGGTCTTCCTTGTGCTCGGTGACGACGGTGCCTTTTTTGCCGGTTTCCTTGTCGGTCTCGTTGGTGACGGTGATGCCGGAGATCATGTCGCGGAACTCAACCTTACCGTTTTTCTCGGTGAGGATGGGCACGTTGTAGGGATCCCAGGTGACCACGGTGTCGCCCTTCTTGACGTCTTCGCCGTCTTTGACGGAGATGACCGAACCGATGACGATGTTGTGGCTTTCGAGCTCGAGGCCTTCCTTGTCGCGGATGGAGATGGTGCCGTTCTTGTTGAGGACGACCCAGTTGCCATCGGCGGCTTGGACGGTGCGCATGTCCTTGTAAACCAGGCGACCGTTGTTCTTGGCCTTGATGATCGGCTGCTTGAACGTGGCGGCGGCCACCCCACCGACGTGGAAGGTCCGCATGGTGAGCTGGGTGCCGGGCTCGCCGATCGATTGGGCGGCGATGATGCCGACGGCTTCGCCGATTTTTACGGGGAGGCCGGTGGCGAGGTTGAGGCCGTAGCAGTTCGCACAGCAGCCGCGCTCGGCTTCGCAGGTGAGAACCGAGCGGATTTTCAACTTCAGCACGCCGATGCGTTCGATCGAGGTGGCTTGGACTTCGTTGATGACATCGTCAACCGCGACCAGGATATCGCCGGTGACCGGGTCCTTGATCTGCTCGCAGGAAACGCGGCCGTAGATCCGGGTGGAGAGCGAGGCGGATTCCTCGTCGCCGTCATAAATGGCGGCGACCGTGATGCCGTTGGCAGTTCCGCAGTCTTGCTTGAAGACGATCACGTCCTGCGCCACGTCGACCAATTTGCGGGTCATGTAGCCGGAGTCCGCGGTTTTCAGAGCGGTGTCGGAGAGTCCTTTACGGGCTCCGTGGGTCGAGATGAAATACTCGAGCACCGAGAGACCTTCGCGGAAGTTGGAAATGATCGGACGTTCGATGATTTCGCCGGATGGCTTGGCCATCAGTCCGCGCATACCGCCGAGCTGTTTGATCTGGGATTTGTTACCCCGGGCACCGGAATCGACCATCATGAAGAGCGGCGATGCCTTTTTCTTGCCTTCGTTGAACTCGATCTTGCGATAGAGCGCGTTGGCGATGGTGTCGGTGGCACCGGTCCAGACGTCGACGACCTTCTGATAGCGCTCGCCGTCGGTGATGACGCCGTTGCGGTATTGTTTGGTGACTTTTTCGACTTCTTCGTAGGCCTTGGCGATGACTTCCTTTTTCTCCTCGGGGATGACCATGTCAACAATCCCGATCGAGGTTCCGGAGCGGGTGGCTTCGGCGAAGCCGAGGGTCTTGAGCTTGTCGAGGACCTCGACGGTCTTCGGCTTGCCGGCGACCTGATAGCAGCGCCAGATAATGTCGCCGATTTGCTTCTTGCCGACGTTGTTGTTGATGAAGCCGACGCCTTCGGGCCAGATTTCATTGAAACGAACGCGGCCCGGAGTGGTCTCGATGATTTTGCCGAGGCGCAGGGCCTGCTCGAGTGGCGTCAGTTCCTTGCGGTCGCGGTCGGTCAATTCCTCGCCCTTGTAGCCGAAGACGGAGGTTTTGCCGTGGTCGGGGTTGCGGATGCGGATCCAGGAATGGTATTCGATTTTGCGCGAGGCGATGGCAAACTCGACTTCCGAGGAGTTTTCAAAGAGCGGCATGTGCTCTTCCTTCTCGCGGTCCTTCTGGGTGCGGACACCGGCCCAGGTGAGGTAGTAGGTTCCAAGAATGATGTCCTGGGTGGGCACCGTGATCGGCCGTCCGGATGCGGGCGAGAAGATGTTGTTAGGCGCAAGCATCAACTGGCGGCACTCCATCTGGGCCTCGATCGAGAGCGGGACGTGGACGGCCATTTGGTCGCCGTCGAAGTCCGCGTTGTAAGCGGTACAAACGAGCGGGTGGACGCGGATGGCCTCACCTTCGATGAGCTTCGGCTCGAAGGCCTGAATCGAAAGACGGTGAAGGGTCGGAGCGCGGTTGAGCAGGATCGGGTGACCCTTGGTGACTTCCGCGAGAATGTCCCAGACTTCGGTGGTCTTGCGATCGATCATCTTCTTGGCCGAGCGCACGGTGTGGCAGTAGCCAAGCTCCTTGAGGCGGCGGATGATGAAGGGTTCGAACAAGGTGAGCGCCATCTTCTTGGGAAGACCGCACTGGCCGAGCTTGAGGTCCGGACCGATGACGATGACGGAACGGCCTGAGTAGTCGACGCGTTTTCCGAGAAGGTTCTGACGGAAACGACCGCCCTTGCCCTTGAGCATGTCGGAGAGCGACTTCAACGGACGGTTGCCGGCACCGGTGACGGCGCGGCCGTGGCGGCCGTTGTCGAACAACGCGTCAACCGCTTCCTGGAGCATCCGCTTTTCGTTGCGGATGATGACTTCCGGCGTTTTGAGGAGCAGGAGGTTCTTGAGGCGGTTGTTGCGGTTGATGACGCGGCGATAGAGGTCGTTGAGGTCGGAAGTGGCGAAACGGCCGCCTTCGAGTGGCACCAGCGGACGCAGGTCCGGCGGGATCACGGGGAGCACGGTTTGGATCATCCACTCGGGACGCGACTTCGACTGATGGAAGCCCTGGGTGATTTTGAGACGCTTCGAGAGCTTCTTCTTGTTTTGCTTGGAACGGGTGGTTCCGAGTTCTTCTTCGAGCGAAACGATCAAGGAAGGAAGGTCGCACTGGCGGAGCAATTCCATGATCGCGGCGGCACCCATGCTGGCTTGGAACGATCCGTCGCCATAGGTGTCTTCCGCTTCGCGGAGTTCGTTTTCGGTGAGGAGTTGGCCGACTTCGAGGGCGGTGTTGCCCTGTTCGGTGACGACGTAGTCTTCATAATAAATGACGCGCTCCAGCTGGCGGGCGCTCATGTCGAGCATCAAGCCGATGCGGGAAGGCATGCATTTGTAGAACCAGATATGGGAAACCGGCACGGCCAGTTCGATGTGGCCCATGCGCTCGCGACGGACGCGGCTAAGGGTCACTTCGACGCCGCAACGGTCGCAGATCACGCCCTTGTGCTTGATCCGTTTGTATTTGCCGCAGGCGCATTCCCAGTCGCGGGTGGGTCCGAAGATCCGCTCGCAGAAGAGACCGCCTTTTTCGGGTTTGAAGGTCCGGTAGTTGATGGTTTCCGGATTCTTCACCTCGCCCTTGGACCAGGAACGGATGATTTCAGGAGAGGCAACGGTGATGGAGACTTGATCGAAAGCCTCTGGGCGCTCGTCCACGCCAAATAGTTCGCGAAGATTGTTATCGACACTCATGTTAGGTATTGGGTCAGGGTTGGGGTTCGCGTTTGAAATTACAGGGTGAGGTCATCGAGGGAGTAGTCATCCAGGCCACCGGTCATGCCGGAGCCGTGGGTGGAACCCTTGCGACCCGGACGGACATCGAGTCCGAGGGATTGCATTTCCTTGATGAGCACGTTGAACGACTCGGGCGTTCCGGCTTCGAGGTTGTTGTCACCTTTGACAATCGCCTCGTAAATCCGGGTGCGGCCTTGCACGTCGTCCGATTTGACGGTGAGAAGCTCCTGGAGGGTGTAAGCGGCGCCGTAGGCTTCGAGCGCCCACACTTCCATTTCTCCGAAACGCTGGCCACCGTATTGCGCCTTACCACCGAGCGGCTGCTGGGTGACGAGCGAGTAGGGACCGACGGCGCGGGCGTGGATCTTGTCGGCAACCAAGTGACCGAGCTTCAACATGTAGATCATGCCGACCACGACCGGGTTGTGGAATGCCTCGCCGGTGCGACCGTCATAGAGGGTCGATTTGCCACCGGTGGTGCCGTCCTTGCCATCGCCGATCCAGGTGTAGCCGCGGCCTTCGGGTTCGCCGGGCTTGCGAGGACGGGCGGTGCCGTTTTCGCCGCCTCCGACCATGTTCACGCCGTCCACCTTCTTGGCTTCGGACATGAAGTTCCAGATGATCTCTTCCTTGATGCCGTCGAAAATCGGAGTGGCCACCTTGAAACCGAGGGCCTTGGCTGCGACACCGAGGTGGGTTTCAAGAACCTGTCCGACGTTCATCCGCGATGGCACGCCGAGCGGGTTGAGGCAGATATCCACCGGAGTTCCATCCGCGAGATAGGGCATATCTTCTTCCGGCACGATGGTGGCGACAACGCCCTTGTTTCCGTGACGACCGGCCATTTTGTCACCCACGGAGAGTTTCCGTTTGGCGGCAATGAAGACCTTGACCTCCTTGATGACGCCGGGATCGACTTCATCGCCGGACTCGAGCGAGTCGAGTTTGCGCTCGCGCTCGGTGTCGAGTTCCTGGAAGCGGCCTTCGAAAGAGCTGATGATTTCCAGGATCTTGTTACGGATCGGGGACGGATCGATTTCGATGTGGTCGTGGACCGAAGCGAGCTTGCGGAGCAGCGTCTTGGTGATCTTGCGGTTGGCCGGGATGATGATCTCGCCGGTTTGCGCGTTGACCACGTCGAGCGGGATTTTTTCGCCCAACAGGATATCGGAGAGACGCTCGGTGAGGTCGTCCGTCAGTTTGTCGGCCTTCTTCTTGTGCTCGTCGTTGATCTTCTTGAGCGTCTTCTTGAGCTCGACCGGATCGACTTTTTCGGCACGCTTCTTGGCGAAGCCGCTTTGGGAAACACGCACGTCCTGGACGATGCCGATGCAGCCGGACGGCACGCGGAGTGAAGTGTCCTTCACGTCCGCGGCCTTCTCGCCGAAGATGGCGCGCAACAGACGCTCTTCCGGGGCGAGTTCGGTTTCGGATTTCGGAGTGATCTTGCCGACGAGGATGTCGCCGGGTTTCACTTCCGCGCCGATGCGGATGATGCCGTCATGGTCGAGGTTGCGAAGCGCGTCCTCTCCGACGTTCGGGATGTCTCGGGTGATTTCTTCGGGTCCGAGCTTGGTGTCACGCGCGGCCACGTCGAATTCCGAAATGTGGATCGAGGTGAAGACATCGTCTTTGACCACGCGCTCGGAGATGACGATGGCATCTTCGAAGTTGTAGCCGTTCCAAGGCATGAAACCGACGAGCACGTTGCGGCCGATGGCGAGTTCGCCGTCTTCGGTGTTTGGACCGTCGGCCAAGACCTGGCCTTTTTTGATTTTCTGGCCCAGTTTGACGATCGGCTTCTGGTTGATGCAGGTGCCGGCGTTGGAGCGCATGAATTTGCGCAGCGGATAGGCCATGATGCCCTTGTCGATGTTCGTTTTCACGGACTCGGCGTCGCTGAGGAATTTCTCGTCGGAAACCGGAAGTTTGCCATCCGGAGTGGTGACGATGATTTCCGCGGTGGCGGCGGCGACGATGCCGTCGGCTTCGGAAACTACCACAGCACGTGAATCGCGGGCGGCTTTGCCTTCGAGACCGGTGCCGACAAGCGGCGATTCGGAAACGAGCAGCGGCACGCCTTGGCGTTGCATGTTCGAGCCCATCAGCGCGCGGTTGGCGTCATCATGTTCGAGGAACGGGATGAGACCGGCGGCCACGGACACCAGCTGCTTCGGCGAGACGTCCATGTAGTTCACTTCGGTGGGAAGTGCTTCGATGAACTCGCCGCCTTTTTCACGGGCGGTGATGCGCTCGGTTTGGAACGCGCCTTTTTTGTCGATCGGATTGTTCGCCTGGGCGATGAGGAAATTCTCTTCTTGGTCAGCCGTGAGATACTCGATCTCGTTGGTGACTTTCGAGTCGACCACGCGGCGGTAAGGAGTTTCGATGAATCCGAACTCGTTGATGCGGGCATAGGTACACATCGAGTTGATGAGACCGATGTTCGGGCCTTCGGGAGTTTCGATCGGGCAGATCCGGCCGTAGTGGGACGGATGCACGTCGCGGACTTCGAAGCCGGCACGGTCGCGGTTGAGACCACCCGGTCCAAGCGCGGAGAGACGACGTTTGTGCGTCAACTCGGCGAGCGGGTTCGTTTG
>JBIPMR010000103.1:0-8587 GCA_044369025.1 Luteolibacter sp. | reverse complement strand
CTTCGACCAGAACTGCACGCTGTCGCCGTTGACCACGCGGTTGTTCGAGTGGAAAACCCACGCGGGTCGGTTGCGGACGGTGAAGGGATTCGCGGCGGCGGTGGCATTGTTGCCGGTGATTTGCGCCCCGCCCGAATCTCCACCGCCGTGGATGAACGCGTTCTCGGCCGGGCCGGGATTGAAGGATAGAAACAGATAATATTGAAGAACCTTGTTCGGGGTGATGTTGGCGAGATTGATGTCGGCATACCAATACTGGTCGTTGCCGGTATTGGCGTGAAATGACAATCCGACGCTGCTCCACGCAACCTGATCCTCGGATTTGTAGAAGAGCGAGCCACCGTTCTGGTCGGCGGTGCCAAAGGTATTGTTGAATTTCTGCAGCCCGGAAAAAACCCGGACGTTGCCGGTGTTTCCAAACTCGACCCGTGGATTGCGCATGCCGGGCGTGCTGCCGCCGTTGCCGCTGACGATGGAGTTGTCAGGAATATGCCACGCGTTCGGCAAATCCGCGAAGCCGATGCCGATGTTGAGAAACAGCAACGCGGTGATTAACAGGAAGTATCGGATCGATTTCATGGACTATCGGGCCGGGGTGATGAGCATGCGGTAGAAGCGGGTGGGCAGACCGGTGGTGTCGTCGATTTGGAACACGCCCGGCGGCGCGGTCGGCAGTGTGGTAAGGGTTTCGCCAAACGCCGTCCATCCGCCCAGCGAAACCGACGACTGCACTTGATAGGTGCGACCGGGCAGAGTGGGGAAACTGAGGCGGAAACCTCCCGCGATGCGTTCGATGGCGAGCTTTGGGAAATTAGAATGATCGACGAGTCGCGGGTTCAAGCCGACGAGCCACTCGACCATGTTCGTCATGCCATCGAGATCCGGATCGCCATTCGGGCCGTTGTCGATGTTGATGAATCCATTGTCGCTGGTGCTGAGTTGGTGGAGTCGTTCCCAATCGTCGGGCAAACCGTCGCCGTCGACATCGGCATTTTCCGCGATCAATTCGAGTTCGAAGGTGAAGGCGGTGCTCGTGCCGTGCACCTCCACCTGTTCGGTGAGTGCCTGGTTGCGCATGGGAACGGTGTCCGGAGTGAAAGACGGCGCGCCATCGGTCGCCGCTTCTTGGATGACCGCGCCGGCGAGGCCGGGACCAACGCAACGCAGCGCGGCGGTGACGCTGTGATCGGCGTTTTGGTTGGAAACCTGCTTCACGCCCCCGGCGGCGGATGGCGAGAGCAGGTTTGCCTGGCCGCTGGTGAAGAGATCCTCAAGGTGCGGCGAGAGGCCGAAACGGATGAAGAGCGAGGTGGCGTCGCCGGCGAGTGCATAACTCGCGCGGAGACGGTTCGACAGATCCCCGAGGCTGATGGTTTTCGCGATGGCTCCGTCAGGCGAGGTGAACGACCAGCCGTTGCTTCCGGCGGCGGCGACTTGATAGAGAGCGTTGACATAGTCCGCGCTCGCGCCGACGGCGAACCAATCCTTGAAACCGGAAGTGCGGCGCGCGCCGGTGCCGCCCGCGCCGTCGTGATTGGCGATGCCTTCGGCTTCGGTTTCCGAATCGTTGTAGGCGAGGAAATTTCCCGCGACTTGATGGATCCTCCCGCTAACAGGATCCCGCGCCCAGGCGGCGGTCATGCGGCCGCCGAGCGCTTCGAACACGGCGAAGACCCGGTCGTTTTCCAGCAAATACTCGGGCTCGCCGTCGAGGTCCACATCCAGGGCGAGCGCTTCGGCGTTAGGCGGAGGGTTGGCGGCCCACGCTTCCACGGCGGAATAGATCGCGGCGAAGCGCATTTGCGACTGGCTGCGTTTCGCGAGGGTCGAGAGCGGGTTGAAATCCGTGTCGGGATTGGTGTAGGCGCCGGTGCTGTATTTGCTGAGGTCGTTGTTCTGCTGGTTGTGGAAGGCGGTGAGCGCGGTGGCGGTGTGGGCCGTGGCCCGGGCTAACAACCTTGGGCTGCCGCCCAGGAGCTTGACCGCGTTCCACGAAAGATCGGCCAGTTTTCCATCCGCCAGCGTTTGCATGCCAAAATTCAGCGATGGAGGCAGCGGCGTGCCGGGGCGGATCTCGAAGACTTTGTTGAGCAGTCCTTCCTCGCGGCCCGGTTGACCGAGATACCAGTTGTCATAATTTTCCTGCGTCGCGTGGTCGATCCAGTCATGGGATACCTTCGGCAGCAACGGGCTTCCCCGTTCGATCACATACCAGGGATCGCCGCTGCCATCGCGGTTGATATCCACCGCGCCGTCGATGATTTCCTCCGGCGTGACGATCCGGATCCACGGTTTGTTAGCCGCCCAGCGCAGGTTGCGGTCGTAGGCGGCCGCGCGGTCGGCGTTGGAAAATTCCTCCCACCAGTTCTGGATCACCACCACCTGGTCCTGCGTGCCGCTGCGGGCCTTGCGGTGGAAAAGGTTGCGCCACGGATTGGGGAAACCGTTGTCGAGATTTTGGAACCGGTAGCTGCCGGCCTGGTCGTTGATGACAAAACTGGTGACGCCGTGATAGCGGTTGAGTCGGTAGCCGTCGTCCGAAAGCGCGGTGTTGCGGCCCTGCCATTTGAAGAGGTGGCGCATCTGGTCGATGAAAGTGTGGCTGTAGCCCATGGCGGCCACGCGCTGGAAGACACTGCCGTCGGCCACGCGCTCGGGGTTCCAAAAAACCCGCGAGGAGGGCGTTTTTTGATAGATCCGCTGCATGACTTCGTCCGCGAGTTGCGTGCTGTCGGAGTTATAATCGTTGGAGAAATAGGCGATCATGTGATCGCTGAAGGTCGTTCCCAGCAGTTCGATGTTTCCGGAGTCCATGCCAGCGGCGAGACGCTGGTTGAAGGCGGGTCCGTCGCGCCACGGCTTGTTCGCGGCGGGATCGGCGGCGGCCCACTGGATGGCGGACGCCAGCGTGGGCGTTAGATGGAGCGAGAGCGGTTGGCCGAATGCCTCGTGGCCGTCCACCAGGCGATGATAGCCCGTATTAAACCCGCTGTTGATGAGGTTCTGGGTTTCCGCGCCGGGCAGCACCGGTTGGTGGCCATGGGTGAGCAGGATCATTTTCGCGGATTTCCGCTGGTCCGGATAGAGCCCGTTGGTGTCGGCTCCGAGCCAGTTGTTCAGGCGGCCGTTGCTGGCAATGTTCGCCTGCGCGCTCCCGTTGTCTTCGGCGAGCCAGTCGTCGGTGATGGTATCGCGGATGTCGTTGCGTCCGCCGATGTCGCCCGGGCCGGGTCCGCCGGAGCCCGAGTTGTTGTTGCCATCGCGGGTGGTGAATACCTGATAGTTCAACTTTGAAATTCCGTTCCATCCGGCATCGAGCAGCGCCTGGCGGCTGATGGAAAACTCGGCGGCATCCAGCTCGTGATTCAAATAGGCGCGCCCGAAACCATTGGCCGAGTTCTGGTCGCGCACGACCACGCCGTTGGCACCGGCGAGCGTCTCGTTGATCGTGGTGGAGTTCACCGCGGCATTGGTGTCGATGGAAACGCGTCCGTTGTCGCTTTGATCACACGCGACCACCGCCTCCCATTTCATTTCGGTTAGGATATCCACTTCATCGGGCAGGGCGGCTTCTCCGCTGGCGGGATTGCCGGTGTCGATGACGACATAGATATTGAGGTTGCCTTCCTCGGCCTGCGGCCGGAGGTCCTGCATGTCGAGGCGGAAGTAGAAACTGCCGTCGGCCCCGCCGTCGCGGGCGTAGAAGGCGACGATGTCGCGCGACGAGTCGAAACCGTCCCACGCGCGATAGACGTCGCCGCCTTGACTGTTAGACCCCTCACCCTGGTATTCGTCGAAGGCGACCAGGTCGTCGATGGTCCAGTCGGTGAAATCGTTGTGATTGACGGCCTGGCCGCGGGTGACGGTTTCGCCGGGGCCGATGACGATGGAATTGGCGGGCGGTGGTTCGCCGCCGTCGAAGACGAGCGGCTTGGTGCCGTTCTGGAGTTCCTGCAAGTTAGAGAAGCCGTCACCGTCGGGGTCGCCGTTGGCACCTTGGTTCGGATCCCCCGGTCCGCCGGTCCCCAGATTGATCACTCCCCCGTCGAGTGAATCGAGGCCGTTGGTGATTTCCCATCCATCTGGCAGTCCGTCGCCGTCGGTGTCGGGATTGAGCGGATCGGTTTCGAGCCAGACCACGCGCGGATAGCCGCCGGATGGAAATGCGGCATTGAGCGCGGCGCGGTCGATGGCGCGGGATTTCACGCCGCTGAGATTGGAGCCGATGAGATAGGCGGAATTTGACGGGGCGCCGAGGTCGAGGTTTTCGGGCGGCGAGCCTGCGGAGGCGATGATCTGCAAATCGACGCGTCCGTTGGTGTTGGGATCCTCACTTCCGTCGGCGACTCCATCGCCGTCGGTGTCCGGATGGTTGGGGTCGGTTTCGAGGAAACGCGCGTGGGTCGGCAACGCGGCGCGGTCCGCGCGCGAACTGTTATAGACCGTGACCGGCGACGCAATCACCGAGGCGGCGACGCCGTTGCCATCCAGCAGCGCGATGTCCACGCGGCCGTTGCGGTTGAGGTCCTCGCTGCTGTCGCGCAGGTTGTCGTTGTCGGTGTCGGGCCGGGTGGGATCGGTCATCGAGCCGCCAATCTGGTCGCTGCGCGAGCGGTTGAAATCGTAGCGCGGGTGCGCCCAATTGTCGGTGGTGTTGAAGATGGGTGGATCGATGTCGGCGATAAAGTTAGGGAAGCCGTCGCCATCGGTGTCGGTGGTGGTATTCGTATCTCCGTTGAACGGTGCGGCGATGCCGGACTCAAGCCCGTCGGTTAGAAGGTCGTCATCAGTGTCCGGCGAAACCGGGTTGCTCGCGCCCGCAATGCGCCAGATGTGGACGTCGCCATTGGTCCAGGTTTCCGAATTGGAGGTCGGGAGAGCCTTGCGGGTGAGTTCGTCGGAATCGGGGATTCCATCGTCGTCGTCATCATTGTTAGATGGATCTTCGGGGACGACCTGGCGAATGACCACGGTGACGTCGCGGCGGGCGGTGGCGGCCACCGGCCCTCCTGGCAGAAGTTTCGCGTCGGCGCGCAGGCGGTAGTTTCCGGCATCCAGTCCCGACCAGCGGAACTCCCAGATTTTCGAACTGCCGGATTCCTGCATGGCGGTGAAATTGACCACGCCGCCACCGATTTCCGGAACGAGCGTGACTTCCATGACGCGCGAGTCGGTGGCGACGCGCACGCTGAAGGCGCGGTCGTCTGGCGTGGGTGCGGCGAGGGCGGGCAGCACCACTTCGAACAGGCGGCCGTCACTGCCCAAGGCGGGCGGGTTGGTGATGGCGATGTAGGGCGTCTCGCTGATCGCGGCGCGGACGACGCGGGAGGCGGCGAGCGTGACGTTCGAGCGGGTGTGGGTGATGCCGAGGTGGTGGAGGAAATCCGGATCGCCGTTGTAAAGCGCGGGGATCGGGAACGCGAGCGCATGATAGTCCGCGGTCTCGTCGCGGATGATCTGATAGGACGAGCGCGGTTGCGGCTGCGCGTTCGTGTCGGTGCCGCTGACGCTGCTGGCGATCGACGCGAGGAACTCATCGATCAACTGCGCGTCGGACACGCCTTGGCCGAGGTTTTTGGTGAAATACGCCTTGAGGATGTAGTCCTCGCCGACCGTGTTGCCATCGGCCTGCGGATAGGCGACGAACAGGCGCGTCACCGGGCCGGCGGTGTTCACATTGCGGATCAAGGTGGTGTAATGCCCGTCCACGTCGGAAAGCGAATTGTCGCTGCCGGAGGAAATTTCCTTCAGGCGCACCTTGATCTGGGCGCTGCCGGAGGAGGGAATGTTGCGGTAGTCGAAACGCCATTGGAGCGGATAGTTGCTGTTCGCGGGCAGGCCCGCCTGCGCCGGGGTGGCCTTCACCCAGGACCCGGCGAGATTGTTGTTCCAGATGCCGTTGCCATTGAGATCCTCGAAGGCTTCGCCGGAATCGCGCGTGCCGTTGTTATTGTTGTCGGTGAATGGTTCGAAACCGCTGCCGTTGCCGTTGAGCACGCCGGTTTGGCTATCGTCGTTGGCGGCTTCCGAGTCGGATATCTGGTACCAGACCTCCTTCACCGAACGATCCGTCCGCACGAGCACGCCGTAGTTTTGCGAACCAAGGGTCTCGTTTTCCGATGGAAACACGAATTCGCCGGCGGGGCGCGCGGCGTCATAATAGAAAGTCTGCACATAGGTGTTATAAATGGGCGCGCCGTCCTGCAGCGGGTTGAGGTTGCCCAGGCGCTTGATGAAGGCGCGGGCGCGCAGCACGTGGAATCCCTCCTCAAGTCCGGTTTGTTTGTCCCATTCCCAGTCGCCGTATTCCTTGGCCGGATCCTGCACGCGGGCGTAGTCGTTGTTCGGGAAATACTCGACGGTTTCCGCGTTGAATCCAGCCACAGCGAACTCGCTCGTCATCGCGCCGATCCGCGAGACCGACGCGGCATTGCCGGGGAACCACGACGAGACGCCGCCGTTTTTGAAAATGCCGATCTTGTATTTGAAGGTGCCGGAGGACGGCTTGGGAATGGTGGCGCTCATCCACCAGTCGTTGGAATCCTGGTTGTGGCTGAAGCTCATCTCGGTCGCCCGCGTGCTGCCGGTTCCGCTGCCGCCCGCGCCCTCGGGATTGCTGCCATCGGTGGTATGATAACAGAACATCCGGAATCCTGAAGAGACGCCGTTAGGCTTGGCCCAAAGGGAGATGGTCGAGGTGTCCTCACTGTATTGGAGCGGAGCGGCTCCGCCGGGCCAGCCGCCGGCGGGCGTGCCGCCGACGCTGTCCAGCGGATCGTGATAGAGGAACGAGGCGATATCGCCGCCTAAATTGGAATAGTTGTTAGATCCGACCGGGCCGTTGGTGATGGTGAAACCGGACGAACCGATGACTTTGGAATAGGTTTCCGCCCCGGCAGAGCCGATTTTGTTGCGGGTGGTGTCCTTCGCGGCGAATTTCTCGCCGTGCATGCGCTGGACGAAGGTCGGCTGCTCGTAGCCGAGGAAGACGTCGGTCGCGAGGCCGGGCGGGTTGTCGCGCTTGGCGGGATCCGAACCCGCGCCGTTGAGGTCGATGCCGCCGTTGAGACGCAGCAGGATGTTTTCCGCCGAACCGTCGGCGCGCACCACGAACTTGAGGTCGGAGCCGTCGGTGACGCGCGGGATGGCATAACGGTATTTGAAATCGGTGGGATCAGCGTCCGGCAGGCCGTTGGGGTTGAACGCGGGATCGCCATCCGGGCCGTCCTTGCGCTCGACGGTGACGGTGCCGACCGCGGTGCCGCCGTTTTGATAGATCTCGATCGCGCGGCCGCCGGCCTGCGTCCATGCGGGCGCGGCGTCCGGGTTTTTCCACGAGAAGACATAATAGCCGCCGGGCGGCACGATCACACCGTTAGAGTTTGATAGATTGGCGGAAATCGAGCCGCGGCCGCCCCCGCCGTCGCCGAGTGTGATGTAGAATCCAGTCATCGACTGGTTGTTGGCCGCCGCGCCGCGGGCGTATTGCCAGAGGTGGGCACCGGGCGGGAAGCTGGTGGTGAAATTCTCGCCCACGCCATTGGCGAAGTTGTCATTGATCAGCACCAGCCCCACCGCGCCGGCGGCATCGTTGGAGGCGCCGGTGCGGCGGTCGATGCGCTCGTAGGCGACGAGGTCGGCGCTGCTCCAGGCGCCTTTTTGCCCGCCACGGGCGAAGTTCTGATGGAGTTGCATCAGGTTGGGCAGGCGGTTGTCGCCGAACTGCCCGAGAAACGCGGTGTTGGCATGGCGCGGGAAGGCCCCGCCGCTCTGGCTGAGGGTTTCCGCCTGATAGTTTCCATCGGTATAAACGAGCGGCAGCCCGGCGCGGGTGAAGTAGAACGCGTGCTGGAGCTCGCGGCGGGCGGCGTAGTCGCTGTCGTGGCTTTGCGCGTGGGTCACCGCGATGCCGGGACCGAAACCGCCGGAGCCGGGCTGGTCGTAACCCTGCAAGCCGGACGACGGGTTTCCTAACAAATTGTTGAAATTGCTCCGCAGATCGTTGTCCACCAGGCGCATGCCGCGGTCGATATATCCGCCGTAGCCGGGCGGCTGGCCGAGGTGCTCGCCGAACATCATGGCGTCGTCACGGGATTTTTCGGTGTCGAACACCGTGTCGCGGTGGTTGCCCCAATCGGAAAAGCCGCGGCTGAGATTGAACTGGGCCTGTGCCTGGCCGGTGTAGCCGTAGTTGCTCGATTCCTTGCCAACACCCGACGCACCGAAAAAATCGTCCTGGACGTGTTTCACCGCGTCGAGCCGCAGGCCGTCGGCGCGGGTGCGGTCGAGTTTCCAGCGGACGGCGCGCTGCAGAATATCCTCGGGGAGTTCAGCATAGTAGTCCGGGTTTGCGGCGAGAAAGGCGGCGGTGAGGCCGTTGCCCGGACCGAATCCGACATACTGGCCTTGGTCGGCCGAGTGTTTCTGGCCCGGGGCGGAGGGTTTGTAACAGTAGTAACCGGGATCCTGCGGATGGCGGACGAAGCGGATTTTGCGGATCCGGTCGCCTTCGTTGAAGCCGAAATTGTGATTCCACTCGCCGGGTACTTGGGCGATGTCGATGAGGCCGGACAAACCGAGATTCATC
>JBIPMR010000788.1:0-2793 GCA_044369025.1 Luteolibacter sp. | reverse complement strand
GTTGCTCCCGCGGTGGGTCGCGCGGTCGCTGCGCGGAGATTGAAACTGATCCAATCCTTGCCTCCTGATCGCAACGGTGGCGGCGGGATTTTTTTGGCAGAGCAAAGCTTGCAGGCGGCGGGAATGACGGGGCAAGCTACCGCCGTGTCAGAGACCATGGATAGCGCCCGCCGCTGGAGCGGTTTTGTGTGCCCGGATTGCCGGTTTGTGTTTCGCGTGCCCCGGGATCACGACGGCAAGGGGATCGTTTGTCCGAGTTGCAGGCGCATCCTCCGGATCCCGACGGCCGGCGACACCCCGCCGCCCTTGATTTCCCAGCTGCGGCGGGTGGAAGCCGGGGAATATGCCCAGCCGGATGCGGTCCGCAAAAAGGGCGTCAGGCGGCGCTCCAAAAAGCCGGATGAAGCGGCGGAACCGTCGTGGGAACGCCAGTCCCGTGGCTCGTCGCATGCGGAAAAGAAGCAGTTGCGCTGGATGCTGATCGGCGGCGGCACCTTGTTTGCCGCCATTCTCGTCGGCGTGATTTTCGCTTTTGGCAGCGGCAAGACCCCCGAGCCCGGCCAGGGATCGAACACCGCGACACCGGCCAAAGCGGCACCCGCTCCAACACCCGCGCGGGGTGGTTTGGCGCTGCTGGCCGAGGCGGAATCGCTCGCCCGGAAATTCATGGAGGCCACCCGCATCGAGGCAATCCTCCCGCTCGTCCGCCATCCGCAGGCGGCGGAGGCCCGCATCCGCCAGCAATACCCCGACGGGGAAATTCCCGCTCCGGGCATTTCGGTTTTCAACACCACCGCGCTGGACGACTTCGGCGCGGGCGGGGCCGCCGTCACAGTCAGCACACGCGACCACGAGGAAAAAACGCTGAATTTCGTCAATGGCCCGGATGGCATGAAAATCGACTGGGAAAGCTGGATCGGTTGGTCGGACCTGTCGTGGGAGGAGTTCATGGCGACCAAGCCCGCCACCAGCCATGTTTTCCGGCTGATCCTGAGCCCGGTCGACTATTACAATTTCGGTTTCAATGAAGAGAAATGGCGGTCCTATCGTCTGCTGTCTCCCGATCAGGAACACGCCCTTTATGGTTACGCGGAAAAGGAAGGCCTCGTCGAAGGGCAACTCCGGCATGCCGGGGCGGACCAGGGTTTGTCGCTGATGCTTTCCCTGAAATTTCCAGCGGGCGCCACTTCGAACAATCAAGTCGTGATCGAGCGCTTGGTGTCCGACAGCTGGGTGGAGAACGAGGAAACCCCATGATCCCCACCACCTACGACAAGGCCCAGGAGCTCAATCTGGACCCGCTGATCTACGGCACCTTCGCCGAGATCGGCGCGGGCCAGGAGACCGCCAATTGTTTTTTCCGCGCCTCCGGCACCGCCGGACTCGTCGCCAAAACCATCTCGGCCTACGATATGACCATGAGCGACGCCATCTACGGCCGCGCGGAACGCTACGTTTCCGCCGGGCGGCTCGAGGCGATGCTCGATCATGAATACGCGATTCTGCTGGAGCGGCTCGCTCCGAAGCGCGGCGCGGACACCACTTTTTTCTCCTTCTGCAACACCGTCCGCGCCCGCGGCTGGAACGACAGCGGCGAATGCCACGGCTGGCTTGGCATCCGCTTTCAAATGAAACCCGGCGACCCGCCGTCCCACATCACCCTGCATGTCAGGTTGCTGGACGTCAGGACCATCGATCAGATGGAGGCGCTCGGCACCATCGGGGTGAACCTCATCCACTCGGCTTTCCGCCACCGCGGCCACCTCCGGAAATTCGTCGAATCGCTGCTCGATAACTTGTTGGTCGGGCGCGTCGAGGTTGATTTGCTGAAATTCACCGGCCACGGCTACAGCTTTTTCGACAACCGGCTGTGCGCGCTGCAACTGGTCGAGAGCGGTCTAACCGATGCGACGATGTTCCTGCCCAGCGGCGAGGTCGTGCAGCCGTCCGAAGCACTCCATCGGCGTCCGGTGCTGCTGCTGCGCGGCAGTTTCGATCCGGTGATGAAGGTGCATCTCACCATGCTCGAACAGGCGCGCGAAGGCTTCACCGGGCCCTTGAACGACGACGACCGCCTGAAAGCCATCGAGCTTTGTGAAATCTCGATGCACAACCTGCTGCGAGGGCGGGGGATCGATCCGGTGGATTTCCTCGACCGCGCGGACGCCTTGCAATCGCTGGGCAAGACCGTGCTGGTTTCCAGTTGCGCCGAGTTCCACCGCATTGCCGCGTTTCTCAACCGCTGCACCGACAAGCCGGTCGGTATCATTCTCAGCATCGGTTTGCTCAACGAACTGTTCAAACCGAAGTGGTCGGAAAATCTGGCAGGCGGATTGTTGGAGTCGTTCGGGCGCTTGTTCAAGGAGGGCGTCACGCTGCACGTTTTCCCGTGGAAAAACCGCGTCAGCGGCGAGCTGGTCACGGCGGAAACCTTCCGCGCGCCGGCGAACAGCGTGCACCTTTACCGCCATTTCCTCGCTAATCAGCGCATCGTCGGCGTGGACTGCGGGGATCAAAGCCTGCTTGGCCATACCGGCCGCGATGTCTGCCGCATGATCGCCGCCGGGGATCCGGCGTGGCAGGATCTCGTCCCGGAAGTCGCCTGGAAAATGGCCGAACGCCACGCCGATCTGCGCTTGGACTGAGGCTTCTTGATTTGCCGGGCAGCTTGTGAGCCGGCGCTTCCGCGGCCCAGCCTCCGAGCAGGCGGCGCGACGGGGTTTTGGCAGCCTTTTCCGCCATTCTTCGGCCATGGAGCTTCCGCAACCGCAGGTAGTGAGCAAGGACTGAATT
>JBIPMR010000787.1:0-2795 GCA_044369025.1 Luteolibacter sp. | reverse complement strand
AGAACCCATCCCATGTCCACACGCCTGTTGTTAGCCCTGTGCTGTTGCATCGCCCCGCTCCGCGGCGAGGGGGTCGTTGTCAAAACCGAGATTCTCGCCGTGGCGCTTGACGCCCCTGTCGAAGGTTTGTTCATCGACACGGGAAACGGAATCCAGCCGTTCTCCGCCAACCTGACGGGACTCGGTATGCCGATGATCTATCAGGGGCCGCGGCACCTGGTCCTGCACAAGTCCGAGGCCGCCTTCAAGCCCGTGCCAGGTCAGCAACCGCCGACGCCGGCGGGGGTGGTGGAACTGCCGGCTGTCAGTGACCGGGCGATCCTGGTCTGCACCCACAATCCCGATGGCGCGTTGAAAATGGTCGCGTATGACATCTCCACCGGTGGCATGAAACCCGGTGACTATCGGTTTTTCAATTATTCGAAGCTGCCGGTTTCCTTCATCGTCGGTGAAAAGAAGTTCAGTCTTTTTCCCGGCACGGACAACCTCGTCTCGGATTCCAAATGGCAAACCGGGGTGATGGATCTTGAAGTGCAGTTCGGCCTTCGCCCTTCCGCGGACCAGCCCTTCAAGCGGGTGTATGCGAGTGTTTGGGGTCATCGCCCCATCCGCCGCAATTATGTGTTCCTGTTTGACGGAATCAGCCCGTCCAAGCCGATTACCTCGCGGCGATTTTTTGATATCCTGCCGGCGATCACTACGGCACGCTGAAGACAGCCGCTCCACCACCTCAGCAGATGCCTGTCACTCCATTGCCATGGTCCGAGTTAAGACTAACGGGCGAGTTTCACACGGGGGATGTCCTGCGCCGGCTTTACAGCACGGACGCCTCCGAGTTTCAGGAAATGCCTGCGGCGGTGGCGATTCCGCATGACGAGCATGACGTGCGCGAGTTGATCCGTTTCGCGAACCGGCACGGCATCGGTCTGATTCCCAGAACCGCCGGCACCTCGCTCGCCGGGCAGGTGGTCGGGAGTGGGATCGTCGTCGATGTCGGGAGGCACCTGGACCGGATTCTAACCATCGACGCGCCGGCCGGCCGAGTAAGGGTCCAACCGGGCGTGGTCCGCAACGAGTTGAACATGGCGCTCGCACCTCACGGGCTGCTGTTCGGCCCCGAAACCTCAACCGCCAACCGTGCGATGATGGGCGGCATGGTGGGCAACAATTCCTGCGGCTCCAACTCGATCGTCTATGGCAGCACCCGGGAGCATCTCGTTTCCGTGCGCGGCCTGCTCAGCGACGGCAGCGAGGCCACCTTCGGTCCCCTCACCGGCGAGGCATTCGCGGCGAAATGCGCGGCCGCGGACTCGCTGGAAACCCGCATCTATCAAAAACTCCGCAATATCCTCGGCGATCCAGCCAACCGCCATGCCATCCGCGAGGGCTACCCGCGGGCCTCGGTGACCCGCCGCAACACCGGCTATGCGCTGGACTTGCTGATGGATGCCTGCGTTTTCGATGAAGCTTCCGGGAAACCTTTCAACATGTGCCAGCTCATCGCCGGCTCGGAGGGCACGCTTTTTTTCGGCCTGGAGTTCGAGTTCCATTGCGACCCGCTGCCACCGCCAGCCGCCGTGATGTGCGCGCATTTCCGCTCGGTGGACGAGGCCCTGCGCGCGAACCTCATCGCCCTGCGCCACCATCCCAGCGCCAGCGAACTCATCGACAAGCATGTCCTCGATTGCACGGAAAAGAATATCGAGCAGCGCAAGAACCGGTTCTTCGTGGAAGGTGATCCGGGCGCGATTCTGGTGATCGAAATCCGCCGCGCCGATCCCGCGGAAACCTCGTTAGAAATGGAATCCCTGGAAGCCGATCTGCGCGCGGCGGGTTTTGGCTACGCCTATCCGGTGCTGCGGGGCGGCGATGTGGACAAGGTCTGGGAATTGCGGCGCGCGGGCCAGGGCGTGATGACCAACGTGGTCGGCGACACCCGTCCTGCCGAAGTGGTCGAGGACACCGCCGTGGACGTGAAGGATCTGCCAGATTACATCGCCGAGTTCAACGCGATCATGCGGGACAAATATGGCATCGAATGCGTTTACTATGCCCACGCCGGCTCCGGCGAGCTCCACACCCGCCCGCTGATTAACCTCAAGACCGAGGAGGGCCACAAAATGTTCCGCTCGATCGGCGAGGACATCGCCGCCCTGGTGAAGAAATACCGGGGTTCTCTCAGCGGCGAACACGGCGACGGGCGGCTGCGCGGCGAGTTCATCCGGTTCATGACCGGCGACGCCTGTTATGAGTTCATGCGGGAGGTCAAACAGGCCTTTGACCCGCGGAATTTGTTCAATCCGGGAAAAATCATCGATACGCCGCCGATGGACACGTTCCACCGCTACGGCCCCGGCCATCCGACACCCGAGTATGAGACGATTTTCGACTTCGGCGAAGTGATGGGAGTCCTCCGCGCGGCGGAGAAATGCAACGGCTCGGGTGACTGCCGCAAGACCGAACTAACCGGCGGCACGATGTGCCCGAGTTATATGGCGACCCGCGAGGAAAAACACACCACGCGGGCGCGGGCGAATATTCTTCGCCACATGCTGACCCACCCTCCCGATCCCCGGAAGCCGTTTGCCAGCGAGGAGATCAAGGAGGTGATGGACCTTTGCCTTTCCTGCAAAGGCTGCAAATCCGAATGTCCGTCCAACGTCGATATCGCGAAGCTCAAGGGCGAATTTCTCCAGCACTACTATGACGCCAAGGGCACGCCCCTGCGGGCGAGGATGGTCGCCCATTTCGCGGACCTCGCGGGCATCGCCTCGCGGGTCCCGTGGGCCTGGAAC
>JBIPMR010000786.1:0-2796 GCA_044369025.1 Luteolibacter sp. | reverse complement strand
AAGTAACGACGCGCCCCGTGAAAATTCTTCTGCCGAACAGAGTATTATCCCCACCGGCGGGTCTCGATAACCGCGAGTCGGATACCTAAACCCAGGAAACTCTCCGCCACCGACCAACGCGTCATTGCCCACTTGCGCGGCCGTCCCCGGGCGACTTTCGCCGCGCTCGCAGCCGCCTGCTTCACGCTCTCCGGCAAGCCGCGTGGCAGCGCCGTTCTTCCCACGGCCGCGCATCTGGCGCGCATGGAGCAGCGCCGGTTGGTGCGCCGCGATGGACAGCATTATCTGTTGGAGCCGGAGGTCGTGGAGCCCGGTCTATTTGAACCTCCCTTATGAGTCGCTCGTCCTTGACTCAAGAAGCCGTGTGGGCTTGCCAAAGCGAATTCGCGGCGGCGCTGCACCGGGTCCGCGCCCGCGAGAAGCTGGCCCGCGGCCTGCCCCATAAAGCCTGTCTCGCCATGGCTGAGGCGGACGAGCAGGTCGCCCGGGCGATCTGGGAAAATCTCGCCGCGTCCGGCGTTTCCCGGCCCGTTTGTTTCGTCAAGCAAAACGACTTGTCAGCACCCGCGAAGCACTGGTAAGGTTCCGCCCATGCCAGCCTACGAGCTTTCCAACTTCCATGAGGCGGTGCGTTCCCTCGCCGGGGACCAAGGTGACCTTGCCACCGGTTACGACCTGCTCGACGAGCAGTTGGATGCCGCGCTGCGGACGGTGGTGCGGATGGGATTCCTGCCCTGTCTCACCTTGGATGATGCCGGCAGGCTCGCCGAGGCTCCGCCCAATGCCGACACCTGGGGCTTCCTCGCCGCCAAGGCCGCGCACATCCTCATCGGCGGCGACACGCCCGTCTCCATCCGCACCCGCGCCATTTCGCTGCTCGCCGATCCCGCCGCCCGCCGCGATTCGCTGGCCTACATCGAGTCGATGCTCTCCGAGATCGACGCCCGCGGCAACCTCTGCGCCACCACCACCGGCTTCAAAGGACTCTTCGGTGCGGTGGGCGATGTCATCACCTACTGCAAGCTGGGGGGCTGCTACCCCTCATGATCACCCCCTGGACCATCCATGAGGCGGAGATCGCGCTCTACCCGGCGTGGCAGGACGGCATGCCGTTCCGCGGTCCCGGTGAGGCGGGCGGCGTCCCGGCCCCCATCTTCAGCTGCAAGTCCTCACTCTCCGTTTCCGGCTCCCCCCGCAAGACCGCTGCCGCCAGCCACGATTGGACTGGCAATCCGCCCAATGCCGACGGCCAATGGGACATCTCCATCTCCTTCCCTGAAGGGGCGCATGCCGACGGTCTTGTCCGCGCGCCTTCACGGCTGCACGCCGGTGGCTTGCATGTGCTTGTCGTCCGCTTCATCGACGCCGCCAGCGGCCACTGGTCCTGCCTGCGCTGGTATTATGTCACCTGGGAAAGCGATGAATCCTCCCCGGCCGCCCAGATCCTCAGCCGCACCGTCAGTCTGCGCTCCACTTGGATGCAGGAAACCGTCGGCGCGGATGCTCCCCCTTCGCTCTCGCCTGTCCCCTACGGCGAGGTGGACTGGATCTGCGCCTCCCGCCGCATCACCTGCTGCACCTTCGATCCGGAAACCGAAACCTGGCTGAGCCTGCCGCGCAATCAAACTGCGGACGGCGGCCGCTACGTCAACTTCTCGCCGCTCGAAGACTCGGTTTCCGACGTGGTGCTTTCCGCCTGCTTTCCGCGTGCGGTCCCGGGGACGCCGCCGCCCGGCTTCCTCGCCACTGCTGTCATCGAGTGGCAGTCGATCCCCCTGCTGTCCATCGGCAATCATGAGTCGGAGATTCACCATGGTCTCACCCTGCTGGCTGACCTGGCCCTGCAAGACGCAGGCATCGTCGAGCCGTTGTTCCACTCCTCCCAGGCCCGCATGTTCGAAGAGACCATCGTGGTTTTCCGCTACCTCCGCCGGGTTTATGCCTGCATCGGCCACGGCGTGCTGGCCGTGCCCGCGCTCACCCTCAACCAGCCGCCGCCCTTCACCCACGACTACCCCTTCCGTCTCGCTGTTCCCGGAGATCCCAATCCCGCCACCGGTCAGTCCGGCCTCACCCTGCTGCCCGCCGGCGCATGGCTCGACGGCACCCTTGCCTGAGTCTCGCTCGATCACCCATCCCGACAACCATGGCCCGTCTCCAGCAAAAAACCACCGGCCGCCGCTTCAAGCGCGAGAGGCTCGACGCCAGCGCCACCCGCGAGGCACTCAAGGCCGCGCTCGAAGAGAAGGGTCTCACCCTGCCCCGCTTTGGCAGCTTGGAAAATCGCCCGCCCAACCCGTCTCACCGCCCGCCCAAATAACATGGACCAGCCTCTGCTTCCCTCCCGCGAGGAGCCCAAGACCCTCCGCTACCATCCCACCGGCAGCGATGAGGATCCCGAATGGCTCGTCGGCGACTGGCGCGCCGCCGCCGCCGCCTTCTCCATCGAAGCCCACCAGGTGGTGGACTGGCACGTCGCCCTTGCCGGTCAGGGCCGCCCGTGGTTGATCATCCGCCGCATCTTCTCCATCGCCCCGCTGTGGGGTTCCTCGCTCACCCCGGACGATATGAAGTCCTGGTCATGGTCCGAGTTGGGAAAATCCCTCGGTCTTTCCGAGCCGGTGCTGCGCAAGGATCTGGAAGCCGCCGTCGCCTTCTGGAAAAAAGTCCGCGTCTCCCTCGCCGTCCAGCGCACCGCCCAGGCCAGCGCCGCGCCTGTCAACCTGCTTGACGCCGCCCCGCCCTCCCCCGATCCAGCGCCAGCCCAGTCCCCCCCTGCCCCCCTCTCCGGATCCC
>JBIPMR010000785.1:0-2797 GCA_044369025.1 Luteolibacter sp. | reverse complement strand
CTGGGTTTCCTCTCGTTCGTTGTCTGGGCCCACCACATGTACATGACCGGCATGGGCGCCGCGGTTTCCACCTTCTTCCAGACCACGACGGTTCTCATCTCCGTGCCGTCGGTGGTCATCATCACCGCCATGCTGATCTCGCTCTGGGGTGGTTCCATCCGCTTCACGCCGCCGATGATGTGGGCGTGTGCGTTCATCCCGATGTTCGGCATCGGCGGCCTGACAGGCCTGCCGCTCGCCTTCAACCTCGCGGACCTTCACCTGCATGACACCTACTATGTGATCGGCCATTTCCACTACGTGGTCGCACCCGGCATTCTCTTCGGATTCTTTGGCGGTGTTCTTCATTGGTATCCGAAAATCACCGGCCGCTACATGAGCAGGACGCTCAATCATCTGCACTTTTGGCCAAGCTTGATTTGCATGAACCTGATTTTCTTCCCGATGCTGGTGCAAGGCATGGCCGGTTTCCACCGCCGCTGGTATAACGGTGGGGATGCTTACCTTTCAAAAGCCCAGGACAGCGTGAATATTTTCGGCAACACCGTCGCCCAGCATATCGATATGAATATCCTGATGTCGATGGGTGCATGGGCGATGGCCTTCTTCCAAATCTTCTTCGTCATCAACCTGTTTGCCTCGTGGAAATTTGGTAGAAAAGTAGAGAGCGACAACCCTTGGGATGCAACCACCCTGGAATGGGCCACGCCGACACCTCCGGGCCACGGCAATTTCCTCACCGAACCGGTCGTTTATCGCGGTCCTTACGAATACAGTCGCCCCGATTGCGATGAGGATTTCCTTCCCCAGTGGATCGAGCCGAAACATTCGACGCCCGCCGACCAACCGGCGGTCACTCCGGTGGCCAAGCACTAATTCCAATCCAGCCTGCTTTTTCTCCAATGGAAATTCCTTATATCGTCACTCCCCGCAAGGACACCGGTCTCTTCAATTCGAAGATCGCGATCTGGTTGTTCCTCGCTTCCGAAGTCATGCTTTTCGGCGGGTTCTTCTCGGCCTATGTGTTTCTCCGCCTCGGCGCGGATTACCCGTGGCCGGAGCGGACGCTTCCGGTGTTGCCGGGCCTGATCAACACCTTCGTGCTGATCGGTTCCTCGGTGACGGTGGTGTTCGCCTGGGCCGCCCTGAAAATGCGTGAGTGGCGGAAATTCCAGATCTTCATGGGGATCACCGTTTTCTGCGCGTTGATTTTCATGGTCCTCAAGGGCGTCGAATACAACGTGAAGCTGAATCACCAGGGAGTGCGTCTCAAAGACTTCACCGTGATCGAAGGCCATTTGGCTTATGAAAAAGACGCTGAGGAATATGTGCTCGATCACAATGGCAAGAAGGTCGAGGAGAACCTGATCTTCGTCGAAGCCGCCAAACTCACATTCAGCACCGTCCGTTTCTACGGGCCATGGATTGAGGAGTTTCTCTCCCAAGCGGAGCACCGCAAGGCGAAAATCGTGCTTGCCGCGGATGTCACCCCCGTTACCCAGGAAGGCCAGCCCGCCGAGACCCTCGCCAAGGCCGGCGAGGTGCTTTCCGTGGACCTGCTCAACCGCATCCGGGATTCGCATCTCGCCGCCCGCAGCCACAATGGCGCTTACCGCACGGCGGCACTCCGGCAGGAGTGGAAGGACGCGCTCGCCAAAAATCCGGGCAAAAGAGGCTGGCAGCTCGCATCGGATGTGAACATCGACGTGCAGGCGCTCGCTCCCAAGCTCCTGACGGAAACCCCGTCGGTGGCCTTCAATGTCGAACCTCCGGTCGCTTTCGATTTCAAGCCGCGTGACATCAAGGAGGCTGACGGCCAATCCCGACTGCGCGATGATACCGTCGTCGATGGCAAACTTCTGGCGAGCCCGATGGTTTTCCACAACGTCGATGCGATCGATTTCCAGCACCTCGCGATGAAGGCGGTTCAAAAGGGTGTGGACCCGATGCTCGCCATCGAGAATTCTTGGTTGATCCAGAACAGCCCGTTCGCGAAAGAGGCGTGGGAGTGGCACAAGGGCGAAGTCGCCAAACTGGAGGCCCAGCTGCTCAAGGACTATGGCACGGATAAAGCCGGCAAACCGAAACGCGAGCCCACTCTCAAGGAACGCTACCGCATCGGTTGGAAGGACCTCGCCAAAAAGGCGGAGGACGAAGGGCGCGCCAAACTTTCCACGGCGGCTGCCTTGACCGAGGAGTTCAAGGGGCCCAACTACGTCGCCCGTGGGGATGAAACCTTTCCCCACTTCTCCCTTCCCCGGGAGCAAGTCGGATTCGCGTCGAAATTCACACCGGCCTGGAACACCTATTACGCGATCTATTTCACCATGACCGGGCTCCACGGCCTGCACGTGATCGGCGGCGCGCTGGTGCTCGCCTACTATCTGTTTTTCGGCCGGAAGATGTATCTATCCAATCCCGAGTGGCTCGCCAACCGCGTCGAGGTCGGCGGCTTGTTCTGGCACTTTGTGGACCTTGTCTGGATCTTCGTTTTCCCCATCCTGTATTTGATGTAACACCCGCACTTCCCCAGTTTCACCACTTCCCAAATCAATGGCCACGTCACACGAAGAAATTCAAAAGTCCAAGCGCATTTACCTCATCGTTTTTGCAGCCCTCATGGTTGGAACCATCCTCACCGTGCTGGTCGCCACCGTCCCGGCTCTCGATATCGGCCGCCACGGCTTTGATGCCGCCGACTGCATTCTCGGACTGGCGATCGCCACCATCAAGGCGACCTTGGTGGCGGCGATCTTCATGCACTTGAATCACGAAAAGAAGGCCGTCTATTGGCTTT
>JBIPMR010000784.1:0-2798 GCA_044369025.1 Luteolibacter sp. | reverse complement strand
CACGTGATGAAACACTGGCAGCAGGCGCCGTGCATAGAGGCCGTAATAGCCTTCGCGATGGAATGTCCCATCGGCCAGAGTCACCTCCGCGAAGATTTGCGGCGGCTTGGTGTTGAGAAGCGCGTCGAGAAACCCGGCCTCCGTCAGCGTCGCCAGTTCGGTACCGGCCAGGTTGTTTTGCAATCGTTTCCCTGCGGACGCAGTGCCTGCCTGCAACGACGCCGGATATCCCGCCAGACGGGTGCGGGTTTCGTCGGGGATGATGAGGCGATGGCGCATGGTCAGGTGGGATGCTATCGGTCGGCGGAGGGGATTCCAATGCCGGATGCTAAGGAGATTTGCGGGCCGAAGTGAAGGTCATTGCTCAGGGCATCCCGTGATCCCGGCCCGCTACCCGCAGCACCGGGACGGAGGCCTGGCCAGGAAATCCCCTTTGAAATCGCGATGCCGGCAGCCCATGAGGAAATGTGATGAAAATCCTGGTTCAGGGCTGTATCCAAGGTGTCATCCGTTGGGTGGATTTGTATGAAGCACTCCGAAGTTCATCGCACCCACCGTGTGGGTTGGCTCAGGGCCGCCGTCCTGGGGGCCAACGATGGAATTGTTTCCACCGCCAGCCTGATTGTCGGGGTGGCCGCCGCGGAATCCAGTCGCAGCAAT
Organism: Luteolibacter sp.; assembly: GCA_044369025.1. Taxonomy (GTDB): domain Bacteria; phylum Verrucomicrobiota; class Verrucomicrobiia; order Verrucomicrobiales; family Akkermansiaceae; genus Luteolibacter. The sequence goes on along the minus strand of JBIPMR010000784.1, from coordinate 2,138 downwards.
GTTCTGGTGGCCGGGATCGCCGGTCTGGTGGCGGGGGCGATGTCGATGGCTGCTGGTGAATATGTTTCCGTCAGTTCCCAAGCCGACACCGAGAATGCGGACCTTGATCGAGAGCGGGCCGAGTTGTCCGCCGATGCCGGACGCGAGCACGCCGAACTGGCCGCGATCTATGTGGCAAGGGGACTCGATCAGGAGCTGGCCAATCAGGTCGCCACCCGGTTGATGGCCAAGGATGCGCTGGGTGCGCACGCCCGCGATGAACTCGGAATTTCTGAGACCTTGAGTGCCCGCCCGGTGCAGGCGGCGTTCGCCTCGGCAGGCACGTTTGCGGTTGGAGCCGCGTTGCCGTTGCTGTTGGTCCTTGTGGTGCCATTGTCCGCACTTGTCTGGTCGGTGTCATGCGCTTCACTGGGGTTCCTTGTGCTGTTAGGGATTCTTGCGGCACGTGCGGGCGGTTCACCCGTAGGGAGGTCAGTCGCACGGGTTACCTTCTGGGGCGCCCTTGCCATGGCGCTTACGGCAGGGGTGGGGGCCTTGTTCGGTGCTGTGGTATGAGGATCATCAAAGCAAAACGATGAGCGCGGTTTGAAAATCCGGCTGCAAACCAATCAGGGAACATTCCGCCATGAAAGAATTGCCTCTCGCCCAAGCCTTCATGCTTATCGAGCCCGGACCCGTGACGCTCGTCACGACCGCCATGGGGCGCAGAAAGAACATCATGACCCTCTCATGGACCCTGGTGATGGACTTCACTCCGAAACTGGCGTTCGGCACCGGCCCATGGAACCACTCCTTCCACGCGCTGATGGAAACCGTCCTGGAGGGAGTGCGGGCCTGGACGGATCCTGACAGCCGCAGGCGCCGCGCGTTCCATGCGGTCGGCGACGGCACCTTTGTGGCGGATGGCAGACGTTTCAGTCATCGGGCGCTGATGGCCGGGAAGATTCCTCCCGGGGTGTGAGCTGATGCCGCGCGGATGTGAGGGATTTCCGCGATGACTCGGTCACCCGACTCCGCCATGGGACTGCTACTTCGAAACCGGCGCCATCCCCGGAACGGTGGGCCGCCAATCCTTCCCCACGCGTTTGAGGCCGCGGAGGATTTCATCCACTTTCATCTCCACTTGCGGCTGGGTCCACAGCCCTTGGAATTCAAAAACCTTCTCGGTTCCGGAAATGAATACGAGGTGGGGTGCTTGGGTGACTCCTTGGGCTTTTGCGTTTTCGGGGAAGCGGCTGATAGCGATGCGGGTGACGGACACGGGTTTGCCATACTTGGTTTGCAGCTTGTTGAGGATGTCCGCCAGTTTCTCGCTGTCAGGATTTGCGGGAAGGTGATAGTGGACCAGCGCCAGCCCGTTTTCGGGACTGACGACCGCTTTCGGCGGGGCTTCCACCGGTTCGGTGGATTTCGGATAGAGTCAGACGCCGCCGACGATTCCAACCGCCAGCATCAGCACCACGATTCTCCGGATCCACGCCGCACGCCGGACGCTGCTCATGAATCATGGGCGCAGGCTGATTCATCCGGGCGGACGATCAGCGCAAATTAGGAGCGGCGGTCTGGTTGAAACGCAGGAAAACCCGGAACTCCGCAGGCAGCGGGGTTTCGCCCCCGAGGGACAACTCGAACAACGCGGCAAGCGCCGCGGCCTCCGCCAGATCGAGCCGGGCGGCGGGGTTTTGACCACTGGCGTCCGGGTGCTTCATCGCGGCCCGCACGCCGGGATCCGCCAGATGGATTTGGAGGATTCGCAACACCGCCTGCCGGGTGATCTCCTCGGAGCCGCCGCCATCCGCGGTGATCGCCGTCTGATAAGCGGCGAGGGCATCGGCAGGGCGGCCCAAACCTTCGAGCGCGAGGGCGTGGCAATAGGCGACCTGGGCGCGCTGGTCTCCGGGCAGCCGTTCGTCCGTTAGGTTTTCGGCGGCCGCCTCCAGCCGCGGCCAATTTTTCTCCCTAACGAGAAGCCACAGCGGATAGAGATCGAGCTGCCGGAGTGCCTGCTTCCGGGTGAGCGGGGTTTGCACGAAGCGTGGCAAGGCGGCGGCTAGCCGGTCGAGATCGCCGAGTTTGCGGCAACATTCCATTTCATAAAATCCGGCGAGGGTGGCCGGATGGTCAGGCGCGGCGGCCAG
>JBIPMR010000102.1:0-8624 GCA_044369025.1 Luteolibacter sp. | reverse complement strand
CTTGGAACTTCGACACATGCACAGGTTCTCCGACTCCGCCGTGTCCGTCCTCGCCTTGCCGTGGCGGTGAGGACGATGTGGCCTTCCCCCTGTCAGTACAAGGTCGGCACACGGGAATCTTGATTTCGGAGCTCAATGGCTGGCCTGCGTCTCCACGCACCCATGCTACACCCGGAGCGTCGCCGCTCCCAGCGTAGGGTTTGTGGCCAAAGTCAATGGCTAGTTGTTCTTTGTAAGACTCTTTCATTCTCATTTCCAAGCCGGTTTATCCCGGCGCTTTCACTGACCCCAGAGATGGTCCTGGCCCATCGTTAAAAGGTGGCCAAGGTAAAACGTGGGTGCGGCCCCGGGAACGCCAAGGTCCTCCCTGGCTGCGAATGAGTGGCCAATGAAAAGCGGCGTTGCTCGCTTTCCCATTGGTACTCCATTCGCCGTGCCGACGAGGACGTCAGCGCTCCCAGGTGGCCGCAACCATGATCGTTCGTGGGCGGATCTGGGTTTCGTCTTTCTCTTCGGGTCGGCCTCTTCACGGACCGCGGCATTCATTCATTCATTCATTCATTCATTCATTCATTCATTCGCTTCCCGAGATCTCCTCATCCGGATTCAGGCCGAGGGCCACCGCTCCGCTCGCCAATGCTTGTTAAACGGGACTGACCCTAACGAGTCACGGGGACCCGATTAGCCAATTTGGTTTCGGCGGGACTCATGGGCTTTCGTCAGTAATGCGGATCCGAGAGTAGGGATTCTCGTCGGACTTGTGCTCTCCTTGATCCAAAATCTTGCCCTTCACCTGTCCGTCCTCAGTAATTTCGTCTCCTTCCATCTCGCCCCAACTTGTGAGCTTCCAGTTGCCGGACTGCCCTTTGATCGCCTCAGATCTGTCCCACTGCCAGAACTTGCCCTTGTGAAAGTGTAGGCGAATCACATCCCATTGCTTCTTACTGTCATCCTTACCTGAATCAACCACGTGTATGTTGAATGGCAGAACAACAATCACTGTGTCCTGCTTCCCTCCCGCGATCGCAGTGGGCGCCGATAACCTAACCCCGCGGAGGTAGGCACCCTCTATATTGCCAAAATGCTCCCTCTTGAAGATACTTGTCTTCCCACCCCATTGTACCCCAATGCCGACAAGTCCGCCCTTGTCATCCGTTGAGAATTCGAAGCGATAGCCTGCTTCTGCAGCATTGAGGGTAGCTTGCTCAAAGATCGCAGAAATATCGCCTTCCGATGATCCGGACGAATAATCAGTCACAGCCGCAAACGCGCCGATCCCTGCGATCACTCTGATCGCTATTGATCGCGTCGTGGTTTGGATTTGGCGAGCTATCGTGCGCATGAAAGGCATCTCATTTTCCGGGGCTAACGATAAGTCCTCCTACGCCTGACCGGGGGCGAGGCTGGAACTCGGGGTTGAAGGTTGAGCGATCATGGCGGCTGGAACTGGAGGCGGGTCAGGCGTTAGGAGTGACGGCTTGTTCGCTGCTTGGATTGAAGTATGCGTCCGCCTTCGGGGAGTATAGTAATCTGTGCACGAAATAGAAAAGTAGCGCGAGACAAATTGAACCAACGATTGCGTAGGGAACCGCATCGGATCCGCTGAACTCGTGGCCGAACCATGTGGAACTAACATTCTGGGGGGAAACTACTGCTACGCCGATCAAAAGAGCACATCCGATGTATCCCAACACAATCCAAAAGCTAGCCCACCACCGCGACCTTGATCTACCACGGATAAGACCAATCCCCACGGGCAAAAGCAGGACCGCAAAGTTGAGGGTGATGCGTGATCGGAGCAAATCCGATATTACCTGCCAGATTGCCACGCCTCCGCCGAAGCAGAAAACTAGACCGATGATGAGAATTCTAGTAGGCATGAGTTTTTCAGCGAACAGTGGTATTCGCCCGCACGCATATCGGAAAGGCGGTTTTCCGAATGCGGCGGGTCGGGGTGAGCGAGAGGCGGAAGACGCTGATTGTCAAATGATTTGATCTGATCCGGGCGGAGGGAGGCAGGTGGGCTTTTCATTTGGCTTTGCTGATGGTCCGGGTGGCGAGGGGTGTCTTGATAGGGATGCTTAGGATGTGCGTTACATCTATAAGCCGGTATTATGCGGCGGGGGTTGCGGGTGCTGCGGGGGCGGCTTGGCCGAGGTCGCGGACGATGCGGGCGGCTTTCCAGGCTTCGGCGAAGCGGGCTCCGGATTCGGTGGTGCGGAAGCGGAGGACGAGGCGGTCCATTTTTGCGATCAGGGCGCTGACTTCACGGAAGGACGGGCGGAGGGCTTGGGTGAGGGCTTTGCGACCGGAAATGGCGGCGGCGGGGGCGGCGACGAGTTCTTCGAAGTCGGCGGTTTCCTTGGCGAGGAGGGTGGCGTCGGTGGCATCGAGGCCGTATTCGGCGAGGGTGGCGGCATCGGTGGCGAGGGCGGCGGTGAGCTTGTCGTGGACGAGCCGGGCTTTGGCGATGAGTTCGACATCGCGAAGGCCCTGCCAGGTGCTGAGGGCGAGGTCGATGGGGGCGGCGTCGGCTTCGCGGCCTTGGTCTTCGAACCATCCGGCGAGGGTTTCGCCGATCTCATGGGCGCAGTCTTCGAGTTCCTGTTCCTCGCGATCCTTGTCGGTGGCGTGACCGGTGGTGCCGGCCTGCTGGGCGGAGATGAGGCCGGTGAGGGCGTTGAAACACGGACCTGTGGGTCTGTTATCAGGCAATAGCAGACTGACAAGCCCTTCAGGAGGGGATCTGTCAACTAACGAAATCGGAAAACGCTCCGAGATTGCCAGGGGCAATCTCGTGGGAGTCAATCAAATGGGAAAGGTGGTGAGCCCAAGGCACTTTACTTTGGCCCACCCTTCGCGGGTGGACAGGAGTGTCCACCGCTTGGGCGGACTAACACGGTGCTAGCTTAACTTTGGCTTTTCCAATGAAACATCCAAAGCGGTGTGGCACTTCGCTTCCCACCGCAGTCCAATGGGCCGGAGGTGAGGCTCGATCCACGCCCCTTATAAGACGAGGCCTTCGGGCGAAATGAATTTCGCGGTCCGGGTGGGTTATTTCCAGCGATAGATGAGGGTGCGCGGCTTGCCGGGCGGGAGGGTCATCCGCGATGCGCCTTTGAGGGCTCCGTCGTCGGTGTCGATGGAAAGTTTGGCGCTGATCGCAGGGTCGGAAATGACGATCTTCAGCGGCGAGCCGCGGTTGATGGCGAGTGTCCGCTGCAAGGTTTCGTTTTCGGCGCGCCACGAGTCGGTCAGAATCTGGTTGCCGATTTGGACGACGAAGGTGGGATTGCCGGCGGGGTCGAGTTTATAGCCTTTGAAGCGGGCTTCTGCGGGGAGGGACTTGCAGGGGCCGAGGGTGACGACGTTTTGGCCGGCGGGCGGGTTGTTGGCGGTGCCGCGGTCGAGCCATTTGGCGGTGCCGTCGAGGAAGGCGCCGGTCCAGAGCAGCTCGGGGCCGAGGTGGTCGGCGGACCAGGCGAGGTTGAGGCCGCCGGGGAAGCCGACGCCGATGGCGCGGGGGGTGGTGCCGGCGATAAAGTTGCGATAGATGACGGGCCGGCCATCGACGGGGTCGATGGGCAGCGGGTCACGGGCCTTGGGGGCGGTGTCTTTGGTGGCGGTGAGCCACTGGAGTTGGTTGCCCTCGAAAGGCCTCCAACCAATGGAAATGCCTTGTTCGCTGGTGTGCTCGAGGTATTCGACGCGGATGGGGTGGAGGCCCGCAGTGAGCTGATTCCTGGAGCGCTGGACACGGGAGCCGTTCATCGGGCCGATGCCGTGGACTTCGAGGATGTTTTCGCCGTCGATGAGGATTTTTCCGGCGTCGTCGGCGTCGAGGGAGAAGAGGTATTCGCCGTCGGCGGGGACTTCGAGTTGGCCTTCCCAGACCATCGCGTAGTGGTCCTGATGCGGGGAATCGGCGAGGGTGATGATGCCGTCGTGTTCTTCCTCGACGCTATCGGGCTGGAGGGTGGCGAAGTCGGGGAGGTGGGTCCATTTTCCGCGGTAAACCTGGGAAACGAGGTGGCGGAGGGCGGTTTTTTCGAGCGGGAGCGGATGGAGTTGGAGGAGTTCCGGAGCGGTCCACGAGGTTTTGCGCTGGGCGGTGGTGGCGCGGATGGTTTGCACGGTTTCCGCGGTGACGGCGGCGGCTTGGTTTCCCCATGATGAGCGGACGTGGGTGAGGATGGCGGCGATTTGATCGTCGGGCAGGACCGCGCCTTGGGGCGGCATTTCGAGGTCGTAGGTTTTTCCGAGGACCTCGACGGGACCGTGGAGGCCGTGGAGGATCACTTTGATCGCGCGGTCGGGAGCGCCCGCGAGCCAGGGGCTGCCGGCGAGCGGCGGGAAGAGGCCGCCGGTGGCGCCTTTGCCATCGGGCGCGTGGCAGGCAGAGCAATAAAGGGTGTAAAGCTGCCCGCCATCCTGGGCGGAAATCGGGGAGGTGAGGGCGAGCAAAAGCAGCAGGCGGCGCATGGAGGGGAGACGTTGGGCGGGGGCGGATTCTTTCGAGAAGAGCGGCTGGATTCTATTTGCCTATCGGGATTTTGCCACAGGTGATCCCCGATTTGCGAATCAACGCAGCGGCAGCATGAGGCGTCCCTTCAGGACGGGAATTTGGGTGAATTGTATCCCGGCACGATGTGCCGGGCTGTTATGATTCGTCCCGCTGGGATGGAGAGCGATGGGGCCCGGTTCTAACGTTCCGCGATCCTGCGGGAGGCGCGGTAGTGGCGGGTGAGGCCTTCGACGAGGGCTCCGGTGTATTCCTGGAAGATGGAAGGGAGCATTTTACCTCCGAATTCTTGAAGGCCTTCGTAGTCGCCGGCTTGGATGCGGGCGTAGTCGAGGGTGGAATTCATGACGTAGGGTTCCATGAAAATGACGGGGCAATCGTAGAGGCGGTTGGCGAGCAGGTTGCGCGCCCAGAGAAAGGGCTGGTCGGGGATGCGGCGGACGTTTTTGGAATTCGGATCGTAGCGATAGGGTGGCAGGCCGCTGATTTCCGCGAAGGTGGCGGCGACGGTGGAACCGACGAGGACTTCCTCGTCGTGGCTGCGTTGCAGGAGTTTTTGAAGCAGGGCGAAACGTTGGTCGGCGAGGGAGACTTCTTCGTCGTTGTAGCCGCCGTTGAGCAGGAGATGGAGGTGGGTGCGGTCGATAAGGGTGGGGTTGTTCGGATCGCCCCAGGCCTCGGCATTGAAGTGGAGGCAGAGCACGAGGTCCGGCTTGATGGAGTGGTTGACGAGGTGGGCGCGCGCGCGGATTTCGGCGGTGCGGTAGAACAGGCGTTCGGCGAGTTTTTGGATGGAATCGGGATTGGAGACGGTGGCGGAGTCCTGGGCGAGGGTGCGCAGCGCGTCCGGGCGGACCGGGGTGATGGGTTCGGGTTTGTCGCGGACGAGGGAGACGGTGGCGCCGAGCGCTTCGAGGCGGGGTTTGAGGAGCTTGGCGACGTAGAGCGTCATGTCGCCTTCGCAGACCGATTTGCCATCGCCGACGATGAACCAGCGCTCCTCCATTTTCGCCCAGTCGCCGCCGATGTGGCCGGGGTCGATGGCGATGTGGAGATCGGCGAGCGGGCGGTCCGGTGGGGCGGGCGGCAGTTCGGCGGTGGTTTTCCAGAGGCGCGGGGTGGGTTGGGTGGATTCCGCCCGGGCGAATCGGAGGAGGAATGGGTCGTCGGGTGAGGGGTTGCCGGTTTGGATGCGGGCTTCGTTTTCGGCGATCTCGATGAAATTTGTCCAAGCCTCGCCGGTGGTGAAGACGGTGGTGAGAAGGCGCTCGAATTCCTCGCGGGTGATGGTTTCCTGAAATGCATCGAGTTTCGGCCAATCCGGCAACTCCGCGAGCATCGAAAGTGAAACCGTTGGCACGGGCACGACGACCGCTGGAGCCGGCGCGACGACCGGCGGCGGGGTGGGGGGCTTGCGCAGGATGAAATAGGAGACGGTGGCCAGCAGCAGGATGGCGATGGTGAGAAGCGGGAGGTGGCGCGCGGAGAATCGGCTCATGGAGGAAATAGGATTGTCTGAAAGTGATGGAACGTGGAGCTTGGCGGGGGAGTAAAGGACTTCCACTCAAATTTCCACCATGTCTGCGATTCGTATTCTATTTCTCGGTGATGTTGTCGGCGAGCCCGGCCGCAAGGCGGTGATCGAGCAACTGCCGCTGCTCAAACAAACGGAGGGCCTCGATTTCATCATTGTTAACGGCGAAAACTCCGCCGGAGGCAAGGGGATCACGCCGAAAATCGCGATCGATCTGTTGCGGGCCGGGGCGGCGGTGATCACGACGGGCGATCACGTTTGGGATCAGCCGGAAATCGTCGATTATTTTCCGACGGAGCCGCGCTTGTTGAGGCCGCTGAATTATCCCGAGGGGACGCCGGGGAATGGCAGCGTGGTTTTGCAAACCGCGAAGGGCAAGGTGGGCGTGATCCAGGCGCAAGGCCGTTCGTTCATCCAGCCGCCGCTGGAGAACCCTTACCTTGCCGTGGAAAAAGAAGCCGAACGGTTGCGGGCGGAAGGGGTCATGGTCATCGTGCTCGATTATCATGCGGAGACCACCAGCGAGAAAATCGCGATGGGGCGGATGCTGGACGGCAAGGTTTCCCTGGTTGTTGGCACCCACACCCACGTGCAAACGGCGGATGAGTCGATTTTCCCCGGCGGCACCGGCTATCTGACTGACGCGGGAATGTGCGGACCGGATGAATCGATCCTCGGGCGGAGCATTGAATCGGTCGTCTGGCGCTTCAAATCCGGCATGCCGACGCGGTTTCCGATCGCCAAAGGCCCGGTGAGGTTGTGCGGGGTCATCGTGGATGTGGATCTGGAAAACGGTGGCTGTCTGGCCATCAAACGACTCTCGCTGCTGCTGCCGGACGCTGCGAATCCACCCGCCTGAGGCTTACATTTTCAGGGGATTTGGATAAATTTTCTTTTCATTCAGATTTTTTTTGACAGGGTGGGCGACTTTGCTAAGGTCCCGCCGCTCTTCCCCACAACAAGTCAGGGGTGCCGCGTCTAGTCTCGCTCTTTTATGGGACCGGTCGCGGTGTTTTTGTCGGGTTGAAGGAAGGCACCGTATGTCACATTGCTCGCGTAGCTCAGGGGTAGAGCGCATCCTTGGTAAGGATGAGGTCGGGGGTTCGAATCCCCCCGCGAGCTCCAGGGCAATCTCGAAAAATCTCAACAGTCTCAAGCAGAACAACAACCACCATGGCAAAAGAAGCATTCCAGCGCAACAAGCCGCACGTAAACATCGGCACGATCGGTCACGTCGACCACGGCAAGACCACCCTCACCGCAGCGATCACCAATACGCTCGCTGAAAAAGGCTTGTGCCAAAAGAAGAGCTACGCGGACATCGATGCGGCTCCCGAAGAACGCGAGCGCGGCATCACCATCAACACCGCCCACGTGGAATATGAAACCGCGAAGCGCCACTATGCCCACGTGGACTGCCCGGGACACGCCGACTATGTGAAAAACATGATCACCGGTGCGGCCCAGATGGACGGTGGGATTCTCGTTGTTTCCGCCGCTGACGGCCCGATGCCACAAACCCGCGAGCACATCCTGCTTGCCCGTCAGGTTGGCGTTCCCGCACTCGTGGTCTTCATGAACAAGGTTGACCTTGTCGATGATGCCGAGCTTCTCGAACTCGTCGAAATGGAAGTGCGCGACCTGCTTTCCATGTATGAATTCCCCGGCGACGACATTCCGATCGTCATGGGCTCGGCCAAGCTCGCCCTTGATGGCGACCCTGCCCAGATGGAAAACGTCATGAAACTCATGGATGCCGTGGACTCCTACATCCCGGAGCCTGAGCGTCCGATTGACAAAACCTTCCTCATGCCGATCGAAGACGTGTTCTCGATTGAAGGCCGTGGAACGGTTTGCACCGGCCGGATCGAGCGCGGTATCGTCAAGAAGATGGAAGAAGTCGAAGTCGTCGGTATCCGCGACACGCAGAAGACCACCGTCACCGACATCGAAATGTTTCGCAAGCTGCTCGACGAAGGTCGTGCCGGTGATAACGTCGGGCTTCTCGTCCGCGGCCTCAAGAAGGATCAGGTCGAGCGTGGCCAAGTCATCGCCAAGCCGAACACCGTCAAGGGGCACACGATCTTCAAGTCTGAGATCTACGTTCTTTCGAAAGAAGAAGGTGGCCGCCACACTCCGTTCTTCTCCAACTATCGTCCTCAGTTCTACTTCCGCACCACGGACGTGACCGGCAGTATCAAGCTCCCGGAAGGCGTGGAAATGGTGATGCCTGGTGACAACATCAACCTCGAAGTTGAGCTGATCACCCCGATCGCCATGGAACCTACCATGCGTTTCGCCATCCGCGAAGGTGGCCGCACCGTGGGTGCCGGCCGCGTGGGTGAGATCATCAAGTAAAAATTTGCGAAGAGGCTTCGGATCCGCTCTCCGGATTGGGTTCGAACGCACGGTTTCGGGGCACTCCGGTCAAACGGAGTGCCCTTCAGTCGCCTCAAAACGGCAGTAGTTCAATTGGTAGAGCATCGGTCTCCAAAACCGAGTGTTGGGGGTTCGAGTCCCTCCTGCCGTGCCACTTTCCTTTCAATATTCCCGTCACACGACATCATG
>JBIPMR010000783.1:0-2803 GCA_044369025.1 Luteolibacter sp. | reverse complement strand
CAAATCCGAATGGATAGGAGGAACCGGATTGGATCGAGGACATCTTCAGTTGTTTTCAAGAGTGTCGTTGATCGCTCGTGAATTACTTCCAGATATTTGGCATAAGTCTGGAAAGCTCCGGCATTGCCTTCGTGATCCTGCACAGCATTTGAATACCGTCGAAGAGATTTGTTGGTTGGATCGTTGGAGAGCGCCGAAGAACATTGAATCCTCGAAGAATGTGCGTTCAGATGCGAACACAGATGTGGATTGGCAGTTTTGTTTGGGTGAAGACCCTAAGAACCAAATCGTGGTCAATCTTGAGGTCAAGCGCCTGATAGGAGATGTTTTGAGACATGTGAGAGGTCGAAGCTTTAAGCCTGAATGGTTCGAACGATTCTGCTTCGAAAGTGTCATTCCGAAATTCAAGCCAAGTCAGGAATATGAGGTAAACGTCCTCGCGTTATCGCTTTTTGGTGAAATTAATCGAGATGTCCAGATGGTGATAGGTGAGTGGCTTGGAAAACATCAAGGACCAATCGACGCTGTGCTCGTCAGTTCCCGGGAATCCCGACGCCGGAGTTGTTTTGACTGGCATTTCAGGAGTCAGAAGGCGGCGAAAATGAAAGGTTTTCTAAAAGAGCCTTCTCCCGAAGAGCAAAGTTGGATTTTTGACCTCTTGGTCCCGATCGATTTTCCGGGGATTCCTAGCATCGTAAAACCATGACATCCCCCTCCATCGACATCTCTTGGAGCCTCGCCGAGGCGGAGGCCGCGCATGCGGGATATTCCGAGATCGGACTCGCGCACTTTTGGGTGGGCGTTTGCAAGGCGGTGGAGGTGTCGGTTTTCGAGTTGCTGAAAGCGGGGAGCCCCGAGCTTCAGGCGATGGAGGGACAGGTGGAGGCGGATTATCTGGAAGTGCGGGAGGCGTTTTCCGGGGCGGGACTTTCGCCCAAGCTGATGCGGCGGGCGATCCGGGCGGAGCTTGGTTGCGTTCGGGCAAGTTTGCACGACCCCTGCACCGAAGCCCTACGTTGCGGGAGGTTTTCAAACAGGGCGCAGTGCTGGCCTCGGTGAATGGCGGGCGTTTGCGACCCGCGCATTTGTTGGTGGCCTTGGTCGAGCAGTGGGAGCCGGTGGTATCCGCGGCGGTGACGGGGCTCGGGCATGATCCGGAGGAAGTGTTGAGCGGCTTGAGTGCTCGTTTGATGGAAGGATTTAAAGTGGATCGCGAGGAGGATGAAGGAGGTCCGGTGGCGGTGGAGAAGAAGGAAAAGCATGCAAAGAAGGATTCCGCATTGCGGCGCTTTGGCCGTGATTTGACGGAGCTGGCCGCAAAGGGAGCATTGCCGCCTTTGATTGGTCGGCGAGGGGAGATGCTTAAAATCACCCAGATCCTGCTGCAAAGCCGGAAGAACAATCTGATTCTGGTGGGTGAGCCTGGCGTGGGAAAGACCGGGATTGTCGAGGGATTCGCGCAGTTGCTGGCGGAGGGAAAATTGCCGGATGCCTTGGGTCGGCCGGCGGTGATCGAGATTTCCCTGACCTCGCTGGTGGCGGGGACGAAATACCGGGGAGAATTCGAGGAACGGCTGGAAGCGGTGATCCGCGAGGCGTCCCTAGAGCCGAAGCCGATTCTTTTCATCGATGAAATCCACTTACTGCTGGGAGCCGGATCGGCGAGCGGCAGCATGGACGCGGCAAACATCCTCAAGCCCGCGCTGGCCCGTGGCGCGATCCGGGTGATTGGCGCGACGACGATCCGGGAATACCGCCAGACCATCGAGAAGGACGGAGCGCTGGAGCGACGGTTCCAGGCGGTGAGGATCGAGGAACCGAGCGCGGATGAAGCGGTGGCCATCCTGCTGGCGCTGCGACCGAGACTGGAAGCGCATCACGGAGTGGCGCTGGACGAAGCGGCGCTGCGGGCGGCGGTGGAATGGTCGATCCGGTATCTGCCGGATTTCCGCTTGCCGGACAAGGCGCTGGATCTGGTGGACCAGGCATGTGCGGCAGCGAGGTTTCAGACACTGACCCCTGGTAAGCGGGCTGCATCTTCGGCTATCGGGCGGGATGAGATCGCCCTGGCAGTGGCAGCCCGGTGTGGGATTCCGGTGGGAACTCTTACCGCGGATGAGGGCGTGCGCTTGATGGCACTCGAAGATGACCTTTCCAAGCGGGTGAAAGGCCAGCCGGAAGCAATCTCGGCCGTGGCGGAAGCGGTGCGCTTGGCGCGGGCCGGATTGAAGAAGCCCGGGCGACCGATGGGCGTGTTTCTATTCGTCGGCCCCAGCGGCACTGGCAAGACCGAGCTGGCCAAGGCGCTGGCGGAGAATTTGTTTCACGACGAGACGCGCTTGATCCGCTTCGACATGTCGGAGTTCATGGAAGAGCACAGCGTGGCGAAATTGATCGGTTCGCCACCGGGATACGTCGGCCATGACGAGGGTGGCCAGCTCAGCGACGCCATTCGCACGCATCCCTACAGCGTGGTGCTGTTTGATGAGATCGAAAAAGCGCACCCGAAGATTCTGGATCTGTTTTTGCAGATTTTCGACGAAGGCACGCTGACGGATGCTCAGGGAAGGAAATGCGACTTCCGGGAGTCTGTGATCATCCTGACGAGCAACCTTGGTCCCAGCGGTGGAGCTGTGAAACCTTTCATCGGCTTCGCTTCGGGCGATGAGCCGGAGATTTCGCAAGATGATGCCATCGCGCAACGGGCGGTGGAAGCCATCCGCAAACACCTGCGACCGGAGTTGGTGAACCGGCTCACGAAGGTGGTGCATTTCAAACCGCTGGGGCTGGAGACGGCACGGGA
>JBIPMR010000101.1:0-8639 GCA_044369025.1 Luteolibacter sp. | reverse complement strand
GGGCCAGATCCGCATCGCGAAGGACCACCAATTCCACCTCCACATCCCGCTGGGTGGAGGCAAGCTCTTTTTTCAACTGCTCCACGTTCTTCTGCTTGGCGCTGTCTAACAAACTAGCGGCATGCCGGTTCACCCGCTCGCCGGCGCCCAGCGCCTTGCCATACCGCGTCAGGTCCTTGGCCAGATCCTCGACCTTGTCCAACTGCTCGGCCTGCACCACCAGGAATCCATCCGCGATCAGGAAACCCAGCTCGATCGCCAGATCCGCCCGGTCCTGCGACATTCTCGCCGGCATCTTGCGCTCCACCTCGACGATCGGCAACGGCATCAGAAACTGGAGGGTATCGAACAGTTTGGAGATCGAAGGCGCGGTGAATTCGTTCACCGCCAGCTCTTCGCGGACATGCTCGTCATCCAACAGATCCTTGGGAATCCCGCCGATCTCCCCGGCCGGCTCCTCCGGCTGCTGTTCCACCTTCGCGGGTTCTTCGGCCGCGGATAAACCCGGCGTGGCCGTCGCCAGAATTCCTAACAAGCATGTCAAACGCGCTCTCATGCCGAAAGTTTGACACCCCGCGCCGGGTTCGGCAACCGACAAAATCAGGGCCGCCCATCCCCTGCCCATCCATCCGCCCCCTCGCAGATGCGGTGAAAAATTCGATTGCCAAGCCGTCCAGCGTGCACCATTCTCCGCCCGTTGGAACGACGGAGCGGTGTTTCGCGTTGAATTTCCGAGCCACCTCCCGGGTTGACACCCACCTGCCCCGCCGGGCCGCAATTGCCTTTCGAGCCATTTGCGCCGGACGCTGTGCAGGAACGCTCCTTCCAATCCATTCCTTCTTCACCCGCACATGGCTTGTGAGTTTCAAGACTCCCACGCCCACCCGCCAGTCTCGCCCCAATTTTTCCTATCCATTCTTCCCATGGCCGATCAGCGCATGTGATCGCAAGCCAGCCATTTTACCCGATTCCGGATGAGCAATAACACCAACGAGGACACCCTCCCGCAACCTTCAGCAGGCAGCGCGGGCGACGCCCCAAGCGCCCGCAAGCGGGTGACTAAAAAAGCCGCCGCCAAGACCGCCGCCAAGCCGGACGCCGAAAAAGTGCCTGCCACCAAGGCCGCCGAAAAAGCGCCTGCCAAAAAGGCCGGCGCGAAAAAAGCCGCCGTCAAGAAGGTCGCTGCGAAAAAAACCGCAGCCAAAAAGTCGGTCGATGCCTCTTTGTCGCCCGAGCTTCCCTTCATTTCTCCACCGGCTCCCAAACCCGCCCCCGCCCCCGCCCCTGCTCCTGTTAGCGAGGACGCGGCGGCACCGCGTCCGGCCCGGGCACCGCGTGCGAAGAAGGTCGCCGCCGAAGCGCCGGCCCCACCGCCACCCGCGCCAGCCCGCGAATCCGCTTCCCCGCCGTCCGCCGCGGCACCGCGCCGCTTCGGCCGTGTTCCGGGTGGCGGGCCCACCGTCGCCCGCGAGCCTGCGGATGAAGCGCCGCGCGCGCAGGCCCCGCCGCCGCCGCCACGCGAGCAGGAACCCCGCGAACCACGTCACGGCCAGGAGCGCCAGGAACCACCGCGGAATCCCCAACAGCGCGAGGGCCAGGGCCAGCCGAACAACCCGGGCCAACCCCGCGAAAGCCGCAGCAAGCGCCGCCGCGACAAACGCAAACGCCGCAGCGGCGAGCGCCAGGACCAAGGCGGACAAGCCCATCAGCCGCACCAAGGCCAGCAACATCAGCCGCACCAGGGCCAGCAACATCAACCGAACCGCCAGCGCCACGATGGCGGCGGCCAGCAGGCCGGCTCTAACGATTTCGGCGACCGTCGCCCGGTCCAACTCAATGGCCCGAAAATCGAAGCCAACGGCCTGTTGGAGCTCGCGCCCAAGGGCTTCGGCTTCCTCCGGGTGCCTGGCAAAAATTTCGAACAGGCGCGCGACGACGTGTTTGTCACGCCGGAGACCATCCGCAAATACAACCTGCGGCTCGGTCAATGGATCGAGGGTTTCTATCAGGAAGGTCCGCGCGGGCCGCAACTCGTCGAGATCACCCGGATCAACGAAATGCCGACCGAAGAAGCTGCCAAGCTGCCGCACTTTGACGAACTCAAGGCGATCAATCCGACCCGCCGCATCAGTTTCGAAACCACGCCGGAGCGTTACACCACCCGCGTCATCGACATCATGGCCCCCGTCGGCCGCGGCCAGCGCGGGCTCATCGTCTCGCCTCCCCGCTCGGGGAAAACCACCTTGCTGCTGCACATGGCGGAGGCGATCCGCGAGAAATACGACGAGGCGATCCATCTGATGGTGGTGCTCGTCGATGAGAGGCCGGAAGAAGTCACCGAGTTCCGCCGCGCGCTTCCCGGTGCGGAAATTTACGCCAGCTCCAATGACGAGCAGCCGCGCAACCACTGCCGCATCGCCGAGCTCGCCATCGAGCGCGCCAAGCGCCTGGTGGAGGCTGGCAAGGATGTGTTCCTGCTGATGGATTCCATCACCCGGCTCGCCCGCGCCTACAATGCCGGCATGGGCATGAACAGCCGCGGCCGCGGCACCGGCTCCGGCGGCATCACCATCGGCGCGCTCGAAGTCCCGCGCCGCCTGTTCGCCGCCGCCCGCAACACCCGTGGCGGCGGTTCTCTAACCATCCTTGCCACCGCCCTGATCCAGACCAACTCCCGCGCCGACGAAGCCATCTACATGGAATTCAAAGGCACCGGCAACATGGAACTCGTGCTCGACCGCAAAATCGCGGAAAACTATATCTATCCGGCAGTGGACATCTTCAAGTCCGGCACCCGCCGCGAGGAGCTTCTGTTAGCCGACCACATGCTCCACAAGATCCACCTCATCCGCCGCGGCCTTTCCGGCCACCGCCCGGCCGAAGCGATGGAGCGGCTGTTGTTCTTCCTGAAAAAATTCCCCAACAACCCGCAAATGCTGTTGGAGATCAAAGGCTGAACCGGTTCCGGCAGCCGGGAGTTACCACCATGAGGCATCCCAACCACTCCAAGGCGCTTTGTGGCACGGCGCTCACCCGCGCGGTGGACATCCGCAAGCTGCCCAAGGTCCTGCTTCACGAGCACCTGGACGGCGGGCTGCGGCCCTCGACCGTGGTGGAACTCGCGGCGGATCTCGGCTACCCCGGTTTACCGACCACCGACTCTGCGGATCTGGCAACCTGGTTCCACCGTGGCGCCCAGCGCGGAAACCTGCCGGAATACCTCGAAGGGTTTCTCCACACCACCTCGGTGATGCAAACGCCGGAAGCGCTGGAGCGGGTGGCCTTCGAATTCATCGAAGACATGTTTCACGACGGCGTGGTCTATGCCGAAGTGCGGTTTGCCCCGGTGTTCCACACCGAGCGGGGTCTGACGCAGGACGAAGTCGTCGCCGCCGTCATCGCCGGGCTCGAACGCGGCGAGCGCACCTACGCCGTCGAGTGGGGCTTGATCATTTGCGCGATGCGGCACATGGCAAATTCGTTAGAGGCCGCCGAGCTGGCGATCCGCTGCCGGGACCTGGGCGTGGTGGGCTTCGATCTGGCAGGCGGCGAGGATGGTTTCCCGCCGAAAAAACATGTGGCGGCGTTCCAAGCGATCGAGCGGGCGAATTTCCACATCACGATCCACGCGGGAGAAGCCTACGGGCCGGAATCGATCTGGCAGGCCTTGCAGTATTGCGGCGCCCACCGCCTCGGCCACGCAACGCGCCTGCGAGACGACATCGATATGTTAGACGACGGGACGATGAAACTCGGCCGGCTCGCGCAATACATCCTGGACCGCCGGGTGCCGCTGGAAATGTGCCTGCTGAGCAACCTCCACACCGGCGCTTGTCCGAGCTTGGAAGAGCACCCTTTCGCCCTGTTTTTCCGCAGGGGTTTCCGCGTTTGCCTGAACACGGACGACCGGTTGATGAGCGACACTTCGATGACCCGCGAAACCACCCTTGCGACCGAGTTGTTCGACCTCAGTCTGATAGAACTCGAGAAACTCTCGCTCAACGCGATGAAGAGCGCCTTCACCCCGTTCGACACGCGCCTCAAAATCATTTTCGACCGGATCAAACCGGGATTCGCCGCCGCCCGCGACGCATCGGGACAAGCGACTTGCGTGGCCGATGCGGACTGAGGAAAAGTCACGCATGTCCGTCACCCGCCATTGCCGGTTCACCGCCATCGATTTCGAATCGGCCGGCGCGTCCCGTGGCAAAACCGACAGTCCGGTGCAGATCGGCCTCGCTTGCTGGTCGCTGGAAAAGGGCCACGAAAGCGCCTTTGTTTCCTATCTGTTCACCGATCAGCCGATCCAGTGGTCGGCGCGAAAAGTCCACGGCATCGGCCCCGGGCAACTGGCCGATGCGCCCTCGCTTCTATCACTCTGGCCGGAGCTCAAAGGCCGGCTGGCGGGGGCGGTCGTCGTCGCCCACGGCAAAGGCACCGAAAAACGCTTCTTGCGGACGTTTCCGGGACATGGCTTCGGGCCGTGGATCGACACGCTGTTATTGGCCCGCGCCGCGTGGCCGGATCTGGCGGATCATTCGTTAGGTTCGCTGTGCGAGTCGCAGGGACTGACCCCGGCCATCCGGGAGATCGTCCCGGGAAAATCCTGGCACGACGCGCTTTTCGACGCCGTCGCCTCGTTGGTGCTGCTCGCCCGGATCATCGAAACCCACCAGCTCGCCGACGCGCCGATGGATTCGCTGCTTCACCCGGACACCTCACTCTGGCACCATCGCCGGAGAACCTGAAACTCCGCTTTTGAAACGACTTTCCAAACTGCTATTCGGCGCCTGCGCGGTGGTGCTGCTAGGCGCTTGCAGGCAGCAGCAAGCCGGCCCCAAGCCGCCGCCGGAGGAGACGGACGACCGCGAGTTGGTGAGGTCGTTGCTCGATGATAATCTATCCAAGCGCACCTTCGCTTTCGCCACCGTCGCCGAGGCGTGTTCCGGCAAGCGGGTGCTGCCGCTGGATGACAGCCCCGCGCACCGGCGGGTCGCCGCCGCCATCGGCAAGGCGCTGGCGGAAACCCTAACTGAACTGAATCTCCCCACCTCGCCCGTCCGCCAGTTGCGCCGGATCAACGAGGCGTCGCGCTTTTTTGAGGAGGGCCTGCTTTCCCGCATCGATGCGCTGCCCGGCTTCAGCTGCGAAGTGCCTCCCACCCGCGGCGGCGGGCACCAGCGGTCCGGCTATCCGGACCTGCGGATCGTCGATCGCGAGTCGGGGCAGGTTTTCTATCTGGATCCGAAACTCGTCGAGCAGGGCTCCGCCGAGAGCACGTTCCGCACGTTTTATTTCGAGCCGAAACGGGAAACCCTGAAAATCACCGACGATGCGGTCCACCTGCTCGTCGGCATTGAACACGACGGGAAAGCCCGTTTGTGGACCTTCACCGGCTGGCGTCTGGTCGATCTTTCCAGCCTGCGCGTCCGCCTCAAGGCCGAGTTCCAGGCGTCGAATGCCGGGATCTATCAAAATTCTAAGCTTTCCCTGCCGGCATCCAACCCATAACCTCCGACTCCCTGTGACATTACCTCCCCGGCGCACCAGCGGCTCTGTCGCAATGGATGATTACCTTGAGCAGATTCTCCATCTGATCGAGGCCAAGGGTTACGCCCGCGCCGTGGACATTTCGAAAAACCTCGGTATTTCCCAAGCCAGCGTGACCAACATGCTCCAGCGGCTCGATGCCGAAGGATTGGTGAAACACGAAAAATACCGCGGCACCATCCTCACCGAGGAAGGCCACCGCATCGCCCGCGCCATCATCGAGCGGCACGAAACGCTGACACGGTTTTTGCGGCTTTTCGGCATCGACGAGGAAACCATTTACCGCGATGTGGAAGGCATGGAACACCACGTGTCCCGCCCCACGCTCAATGTGATCCGCGCCGTGGCGGATGCGTTGGAGGACGATCCCACGCTGCTGGAGCGAGTGAGGGAAAAGAGCCGTCCGCGGGTGGATGGCTGAGCGCCTCTTCCCAAGGAGGGGCGGAATCTGTCCGCCCTTGCCCATGAGCGGGACCATGAAATGCGATTTTCTCAGATCATGGGCTCCCCATGGGCAGGGCGGCCGGAGTCCGCCGCTCCTTAGGGGCTTTGCGGCAAAGGCGGGCTCACCAATGGGTCGCCAGCCGGAAGGTTTCCTGACGCGAGTCGATTTCCGCGATCGTGAGGCCTTCGAGCTTGCGGGTGGAAAACGCCTCGCAGGTGAAGGAGGCGAGGATCGAACCTTTGATGATCGCCTGGCGGAGAGCCGCGTCGGAGTAGGCGGGATGCCCCTGGGATGCGAGGTATCCGGCCATGCCGCCGAGGAAGGTGTCGCCGGCGCCGGTCGGATCGGCGACCTGTTCCAGCGGATAGGCGCTGCAGCGGAACACGCCGCCGTCTTTGGAAAACAACATCGCGCCGAATTCGCCGAGTTTCACCACCACGTGGGCGGGGCCTTTTTCGAGCAACGCACGGCCGGCTTTGACGAGGTTGGAGGTTTGCGCGAGTTCGCGGGCCTCACCTTCGTTGAGCACGAACAAATCCAAATGCGGCAGCACCTCGTGGAGCCGGTCATTGGCGATGTTGATCCACAAATCCATGGTGTCGGCGATGACGAAGCGCTTCGAGGAATCGCCGCCGTTGACTTTCAAAGCACCGCACTGGGCGAGCATTTCGAGCTGGTTGTCCGGCGACATGTTGGCCAGCACCACGATTTCCGACGTGGCGGAATCCTCGGGGACCTTGACCTGCCAGTTTTCCAACACATTCAGGCCGACGCGATGGGTGGTGCGGTCGTTCATGTTCGCATGATACTCGCCGGACCAGGTGAAGGATTCGTTTTCCGAACGCTCGACGCCGCCGAGCGAGACGCCCTGGCCTGCCAACATGTCCAGGTGCTCCTGCGGGAAATCATGGCCGATGATCCCGATCAGATTCACCGGGCTGCTGAAAAACGACGACGCCAGCGCCGCATAAGCCGCCGAGCCACCAAGCAAATTCTGCGCCTCCGAATCGGGGGTTTTCACATGATCGATGGCGATGGTGCCGCCGATGACAATTCTTGGGGTGCTGGTCGGGATGGACATGAGGTGAGGGGGGGACGCTGAATGCATCGCGACCTTCTGAAAAGCGAAAATTCGCCCGCCGCGCGCGGCGGCAGGAGATTCGGAAACCAGGGGCTGCGTCTGCCGCCGGCTCACCAATCCTCGAACCGATGAATCCCTCATCCCCGATGTGTCAAACGGAGGCGGTGGCGACAATCTTTTCAAGATATCCGGCATCTTGAACCCATCCTTCGACTCTTGAATTCGTCATCCCATTTCTGCCTGCTCATGGTCACCGCCTCACTCGCGACCGGCGCGCAACTCGTCCTCAACCCGGGTTTTGAAATCCTGCCGTTTTCCACATCCTGGACGAACAGCGGCGCAATCACCTTTGCCGGGCTCAACGGCAGCACCACCGCCGCGCGACTTTCCTATAACACGACCTCGTCAGTCAGTCAGACACTGACCGCCCCGACCCCGGATTTCACCGCCGACCTCTCGTTTCAAATCCCGGGAAACAACGAGGCCCAGGCATTCCGCTGTTCGCTGGAGACGGGCAGCGGCACCGCCATCGACATCCGCACCACCACCGGCGGTGTCCTTCAGCTCAAGGAAAACAGCAGCTGGCAATCGCTCTATCAGCTATCCGCCGGAATCACTTTCGGGGCCCCGATCCACCAAACCATCAAACTCCGCATCATCGGCCGCGGGTTTGGCACGCCGTCCGTCCGTTATGACGTCGCCTGGTCCGATCCCGGCGGCACCGCCCTCACCCATGCCGCAACCGCGCTCACCGCCTTCGCCTCGAACGCGGCGGCCACCGCCCCACTCCGTGCCATCCGCTTCAGCCACGATGTCCCGGCAGGAAATTCATTCACCGTCGATGACGTCACCATTGAGGACAACGCATCGACGCCCCCCGCCGCGGATCATTCGCTCACCCCGCCAACGCCACCCGTGGAGAAGATGGTCAACATCTCCGGCGTCTATCCCCACCTGGCCATGACCAACTCCCACGACGAATGCGGCGTCGGCGCGGTCGTCCCCTGGGCCGGAAAACTCTGGGCCATCACCTACGGCCCCCACCTGCCTAACGGATCCACCGACAAACTCTACGAAATCGCTCCCGACCTCTCCCGCATCATCCGCCCGGAATCCGTCGGCGGCACCCCGGCCAACCGCTTCATCCACGCCGCTTCCAACCAACTCAACATCGGCCCGCATTTCATCGACGCTTTTGGCAACGTCCGCACCCTCCCGCCCTCCGCCGCGCCCGGCCGCCACACCGCCTCCGCCGCCCATCTCACAGATCCTAACCGGATCTATCTCTTCACCATGGAAGACGGCGTTTACGACGTCGATGCCACCGATCTATCCCTCATCACCCGCTATCCGGACGTGCAGGGCAAGGGCGACCGCTTCCTCTTCGGCTACCACGGCAAGGGAGCCTACACCGGCCAAGGCCGCTTCGTCGTCGCCAACAACGGCCGCCCGAACAGCCAGGAAACGCCCGCCGGCCCCGCCGGCGCGCTCGCCACCTGGGACGGCACCACCGTCGCCCGAAACGCGGGATCCTACCTCGCCACCAACGAACCTAACAACACC
>JBIPMR010000782.1:0-2806 GCA_044369025.1 Luteolibacter sp. | reverse complement strand
CATGTGGGACGCCTGCCCGAAAGTGACACCCTGGGTGCGGATTCCTTCGATTTCAGCCTCGGCTCCAAAGCCGTCGTCCCCACCCGCTTTTTCCTAACCAGAGACTCGCAGGAACGCATCACCGCTCCATCAGAATCCAACACGGTGCTGGAAGGCCCGCGTTGAGGGATGCCGGCGGCATGGCCCTGATCTTTATCCATTTTTTCGCTCTTCGTCCCAACGGGACGGATCATCAAAGCCCGGCACGCAGTGCCGGGTCGGGATTTCTTCGAATCCGTGCGTCCTGAAGGGATGCCTCATGCTGGAGAGGTTGCGTAAGTCCGCAAACGTCGTCACCACCTCCCGTCGCCGCCGACTGCATGAACCGTCCTTGCAGGACGAAATCCCATGCCCATGCCAAAACCCGGCACTGCGTGCCGGGCTGGGATGAAAGGTCCCGTTGGGACCGAAGATTCCTCCGGCCGTATCGGAAATGTGTATCAAGATCAGGGCGCGTTGCCCACCATCAACCAATCTGCGCGGCGTAGGCGGCGGCATCTTCGTCCCAACGGGGCGGTGAGGAATTTCCGGACCAATCATCAATCCCCGGTGATCACCGATTTCAAGTCATCCATGCTCCAGCCGGCGGCGTCGCCCACGCCGTTCTCGTCGTCGATCGCGTTGGCGAGCTCGCGCTTTTTGGCCTGAAGCCTGACCACCTTTTCCTCCACCGTCCCGCGCGTCAGCAGGCGGTAAACCGTCACCGGCCGCGTCTGGCCGATCCGGTGGGCGCGGTCGGTCGCCTGGGCTTCCGCCGCCGGATTCCACCACGGGTCGAAGTGCACCACGGTGTCGGCGGCAGTCAGGTTGAGACCGTAGCCGCCGGCTTTCAGGCTGATCAAAAATACCGGCGGGCCGTCCGCTTGTTGAAACTTATCCACCAGTTGTTGGCGGTTCCGGGTTTGGCCGTCGAGCCTCATGCTGTCCCAGCCACGCTCATGAATGCATTTTTCGATTTCCCGTAACTGCGTCTGGAATTGACTGAAAATCAACATGCGGTGGTTTCCATTCACCGCCTCTTCGATCAATTCCAACAGGCGTTGGAGCTTGGCCGAACGCCGCGCGACCAACAGTTGATTAAATCGTTCGTTCCCGAGCAGCGCCAGATCGCAACAGGTCTGCCGGAGCCGCAGCAAGGCGGTGAGCATCTGCATGCGCGCCGCGCCTTTGTTGCCGGAGTCGGCGATGGCATCGACGCGCTTCCGGCCCTCGACCAGCAGTTCCTTGTAGACCGCTTGTTGGTCCGGACTGAGGTCGCAGAATTCATCGATGAACAACTTGGAAGGAAGCTCGGGAGCCACCTGCTCCTTGGTGCGCCGCAGAAGAAACGGCGAGGTTTTCAGCCGCAGCCGCTCGATCACCCCGGCGGCGGTCTCGCCGCTGGCGAGCGGAGTTTCGTAGCGATCCTTGAATTCCTCGCGGCCACCGAGCCAGCCCGGCTGGATGAATCGGAAAATCGCCCACAAATCGCGAACTCCGTTTTCGATCGGAGTCCCGGTCAGCGCGATCCGCCGGGACGCCTTCAACTTGGCGATCGCCTTGGCGTGATCGGTGTCGGGATTCCGCATCAAACTGGCTTCATCTACCACCACCGCGCGGTAGTCGCGCTTCAAGTGCCACGCCAAATCCCGGGCCAGGGTGCCGTAACTGGTGAGCACCACATCGCCAGGCCGGACCCGCTCGCGCTCGGCGTCCCGGCTGGTGCCATGCAGAATCCGGACGCTTCTCCCCGGGGCGAAGCGGCCGAATTCCGCCCGCCAGTTGCCCAGCAGCGAGGCGGTTGCCACCACCATCACCACCCCGGAATCCTCACTCTCGATCTGAAACAGGCGTTCAATTAAAACGATCGTTTGTACGGTTTTGCCGAGCCCCATGTCGTCGGCCAGCAGCGCCCCGCCGAAGCGCTGGACGCGGTCGAACATCCAGCGCGAGCCGAGCGCCTGGTAAGGCCGCAGCTCGGCGTGGATCGTGGCGGGTTTTTCGAATGTTAACAACTCGGTTGATTCGTTGACTCCCTGCGACTTGGAAAGTTTTTTCTGGATTTCCCGGACCAGCTCTCCGGCGAGCGCCGAAGCCCTGAAATGACCGTTCTCCTGGCGCAAATCGAGCTCGGAGAACAACGGGTCAATGATTCCGGCGATGTCGTCGGAAATCACCAGATGTTTGCCGCCGGCCGACTTGCCCGAACGATTTCCCGAGCGCAGCAGGCGCCGCACTTCGGCGGCCGCGATGGAACTCCCATCACTCGTTTGAAACGAAAGATCAAAGCTGAGCCAATCGGTGCCGGAGCCGAGGATTTCGATTTTCGGGGAAACCACGGTGACCTGCTTCTGGACATGGCCGAAGCGCTCGCCCTCGGTGACGGTCCATTGCGGGCGGAGTTGCGGCAGGGCCTCGGTGAGGAAGTAGAGGACGGCGGACTCCCCTTTGAGGACCCAACGACCGCTTGAATAGTCTTGCGGCTGGAACCCGGCGCGGGCGAGCTTGGCGACGGCACGCTCCTCGCTGAGGAGATCCCGGACTTCGCAGCGGTCGCCGGCGAGACGTGGCAGGCCATCGACTTTTCCCAGCCCGAGCGGGACCGGTGGGGCGGTGCCATAACGGACGAGCAACTGCGCCTCCAAATGCTGGAGCGAGCCTTCCAACGACAACTCGATGGCGGCGGCGGCCGGAACGAAGTGCAGCTGATCGAGCCACGAGCCGTGGGGGAAAGTCAGCCATTCCTGCCAGGCATCGAGCTGGTTGAAAAACCGCTGGGTCGGGATTT
>JBIPMR010000781.1:0-2810 GCA_044369025.1 Luteolibacter sp. | reverse complement strand
ACCGCTTCCACCTCGTCCTTGGCCACGCCTTCGCCAGTGGCGTAATAGACGCCAAGGTTGAACATCCCGCGCGCATCCCCAGCCTCTGCCGCCTTGCGATACCATTTAATCGCTTCCACCTTATCCTTGCCTTTGGCGTAATAGACGCCAAGGTTGAACATCCCACTCGCATCCCCAGCCTCTGCCGCATTGCGAAACCATTTCATTGCTTCCACCTCGTCCTTGGCCACGCCTTTGCCCGTGGCGTAACAGAACCCAATACCCGTCATCCCGGGCGCATCCCCAGCCTCTGCCTCCTTGCGATACGATTTAAACGCTTCCACCTCGAGTCGCCACCGCTCCTTTTCCTTATCACGCTCGCTGTTCTCACGGGCGATTTGCTCCCGCTCCGCCTTGTGTTCATTCGACAAGTGTCGCCCGATGGAAAACAACAACGCCACCACCAGGCATGCCAAGAGTCCCCAGATCAGTTTTCTTTGGGGCGGCCGCTGTTTTTCGGCTGCGGGCACCTGGAACTCTTTTGGCTGCGCTGAAACCGGCGTTCGGTCCGGGGCAATCTGGATTCGGTTGGATCGCACGCCCAGCGACAATAACCACTCACCGGAATTCTGCCAGCGATCAGAGATCCGTGAGGCCAGTGCCCTGTCAATCGAAGTGAGAAACTCGGGCGAATAGCGGGCCGCCAGTTCCTGACGATCCGCCAAGGGGATGAATGGATCGTCGAAGGCTCGGTCGTTCGCTTTCGGAGGCGCTTCCTCCGTCATCACCTTCACCAGCGTGGCCGCCAAGGCGTAGAGGTCGCTCCACGGTCCGACCTTGCCCCGGGTCTGCAACTGTTCGAACGGCGTATAGCCGGCACTTTCGATCACCGTCATCGAGCGTTCGCTCAATCGTTGCCGAGCCGAGCCAAAGTCGATCAGCACCGGCAACCCGTCCGTCGTGATCAGAATGTTCCCTGGCTTGATGTCGCGATGGTAGATCCCCCGCTCATGCAAGTAGCCCAGCGCTTCGAGCACCCGCTCCAGCAAACCTCGCAGCTCGGTCTCGCTAAAAGGCTGATCCGCTTGCTGCCGCTCGCGCATCAACACATCGAGGGTCGCACCCTCGATGTGAGGCATCACGAAGTAGGCCGTGCCAAAGGCCTCGAACCGGCGCAGTACGGGCACGATTCCGGGGTGGCGCAGCGAAGCCAAGGTCTCCCCTTCGCGGGAGAAGTTCTCCAGCGACCATCGGAAGTTTTCCTGGTCCTCGCGCCCGGGGCCGGCATGCACGGTGAGGCTGGTGGTATCGCGATGTGCGAACTGGCTGGGCAGGTTCTCCTTGATCACCACCTGGCGGTTGAGGCTGACATCCCTGGCCAGGTAGGTGATCCCGAAGCCACCGCTGCCGAGCACCCGCTCGATCACGAACTCTTCCAACCTCGTTCCTTGCGGCAATTCCTTGCCGCCCGGTCCCGACTCCCGGGTGCCTGATATGGGTTCACGCATGGCTCTTTTTACGATGGATGCATTTCACCGGCCACATGACCCGGACGCGAGGGCAATCACAATGATCAGGATGATCACCAGCAACCCGCCTGCCGTCCACAAAAGGAAATCAGGACCGCCAGCCTTCGGTCCCTTGGACACGGCAGGCTCCCTGCTGGCCAACTGCTTCGGATCCGACGGGAGTTGCTCTCCGGTGTGCCGCGGTGACAGGGGCTCCGGTCGGGACGCCGTCGCCCGGGCAACCGGGGCGCGGGTCGCGGCGAGGATGGCTTCCATGGGCCGCCGCCACTCTCCGATGGATCGCGGCCGCTGATCGGGGCGGAGCCGCAGCCCGCGGTCGATGCTCTCGATCAGATCCTTCGGGTAGGCGGCCACCACCTCGGGTATCTCGCGCAGCGGCACGAAGGGATCCTCGCGCTCCTGCGCGCGGTCCACCGAATCCGGCAACTTGCCGCCCGTGATGCAACGGTAGAGAACCGCCGAAAGCTGGTAAATATCGGTCCAGGGGCCGATCGGACCGAAGCGGTCGGACATTTGCTCGATGGCCGAGAAATAGTGCGAGTAGGTCGATGCTTCCTCGGTCCCCACTCCTGGGACGTGCCAGCGGGCCGAGCCGAGGTCGATGAGGATCGGCTCGAAACCCACCCCGAGGAAAATGTTGTCCGGTTTGATGTCGCAGTGCAGCAGGTCATGGCGGTGCAGGGTCTCCAATCCGTCGAGCAGCGGCCCGAGCAGGGCCGGCAGTGATGCCGGGCCGGGCCGAAAGCCTGCCGGATCCCGCAGGCTATCGCGCAGGTTCTTGCCGGAAACGTAGCGCATCACCAGATAGCCGGTGCCGTTGTCGTGGAAGGCCTCGACTCCATGGACAATGTTCGGGTGGTTCAGTGCGCAGATCAGCCGGGCCTCCCGCAGGAACATCTCGATGGAGTCGGCGATATGGGACGGATGGGTGCCGGGCAGCGCCTCCACTCTCATCTCCGGGGTGCGGCGCACCAGGCCGCCGGGATACAGCTCCTTGATCGCCACCATCTCGCCCGCAAGCCCCTGCCTTCTCGCCTGGTAGGTCACCCCGAAGCCACCCCGGCCAAGCACCCGCAGGATCTCGTAGCCTCCGAGCCGATAGCCCGGCGGAAGCGCGTCCGCTGGATGGTCGATCGCCATGCGTTCAATGGATTACCTCGAAGATCAGATCCACCTCGCCGAGGGTCAGCCGGTCCCCGGGACGCAGCGGAACCGATGGCGCGCCGACAGCCAGTTCCTGCCCGTTGATCTTGGTGCCGTTACCCGAGTTCCGGTCATCCACCAGCACCGTGCTGCCGCTCA
>JBIPMR010000780.1:0-2813 GCA_044369025.1 Luteolibacter sp. | reverse complement strand
ACAAGGGAGCCAAAATGACGCTCGACGCCGAACAGGGCATCATCGCCGTTTATGAACCTCTCGCAGGCAAAGGCCTCGGCACCGGAGTGCTCGTCGATCCCGCCACCGTGATCCGTACGACCCGCCTGCCCGCCACCGACAAGCTCGGGAAAAACGAGCACGCCCTGGTCGTCGTCCGCAGCGATGACAACGGCACGGTTGCCTACCGCGCCGGATTCGCCTGGGCGGGCGATGGCGAAATCACCAGCGAAGCCGCCTGGCTCGCCTATCTGAAATCCACAAACCCATGAGCCGCCTCGTCCGTCTCATCGTCATCGGCCTGGCGCTCGCGCCGCCGCTCCACGCCGCACCGCGCCCGAACGTCCTGCTCATCGTCGCCGATGACATGGGCTTCTCCGACCTCGGCTGTTACGGCGGCGAGATCCAGACGCCCCACCTCGACCAACTGGCCGCCGACGGGCTGCGCTTCACCCGTTTTTACAACACCTCGCGCTGCTGGGCGTCGCGCGCGTCCATCCTCACCGGCCACTACCCGCAAGCCATCCGCCGGGACCTGCTGCCCGAAGTGGACCGCGGCGAATATGGCATGTTCGGCATGACCAGCGGTGCCAATGGCGTCCGCCCGCGCTGGGCGCAAATGCTGCCGGCCTATCTCCAGCCGCTGGGCTACCGGTCCTATCACTCCGGGAAATGGCACATGGACGGCGACCGCCTGCCCGCCGGATTCGACCGCTCCTACTCGCTCGAGGATCACAACCGCTTCTTCAGCCCGCAGAATCATTTCGAGGACGATGTCAAACTGCCGCCGGCCGATCCTGACAGCGGTTATTACTCGACCACCTTCATCGCGGACCACGCCATCAAGTGCCTCAAGGAGCACCAGGAGAAGTTTCCCGACAAGCCCTTCTTCGAATACCTCGCGTTCACCGCGCCGCACTTTCCGTTGCAGGCGCTGCCCGAGGACATCGCAATTTACCAAGATGTCTATCAACCCGGCTGGGACGCCATCCGCGGACAACGGCTCGCCCGCATGAAAAAACTCGGCATCGTCGATGCCGCGCTCTCCCCGCTCGAACCCGGCACGGTTCCGCGCTGGAACCTGACCGATGCCGAAATGCAAAAGCAAATCAGCCCCGACGAACTCGCCCGCGCCGTTGCGTGGGACAGCCTGACGCCGGACCAGCAGCAATTCCAAGCCGCCAAGATGTCCATCCACGCCGCCATGGTCCACCGCATGGACATCGAGATCGGCCGCGTGTTAGGACAACTCAAGACGATGGGCGCGCTGGACAACACGCTCGTCATGTTCGTTTCCGACAACGGCGCGAGCCCCGAGCAAATCCTGCGCGGCGACGGCCATGATCCGTCCGCGCCGATGGGCTCGGCGAAATCCTACCTCGGCCTCGGTGCCGGTTGGTCGAGCGCCTCCAACACCCCCTTCCGCCTGCACAAATCCTGGACCCACGAAGGCGGCATCACCACGCCGCTGATCGTGCGCTGGCCCGCCGGCATCAAAACCGGCGGCGAACTGCGCCACGACCTCGGGCATTTGATCGACGTGCTGCCGACCCTGCTCGACATCACCGACAGCCAAGCACCCACGACCGTCGCCGGACTGACCGCACCGCCCCTGCCGGGCAAAAGTCTGGCACCCTCCTTCGCCAAGGATGGCTCGATGAAGCGCGATCCCCTCTGGTTCTATCACGACGGCCACCGCGCCGTGATCGCGGGTGACTGGAAAGGGGTCGGCAAGTTCGAGGAACCCTGGGAACTTTACCATCTGCGCACGGACCGCAGCGAAACCCAGGACCTCGCGGAATCCAATCCGGCGAAGGTCATGGAACTCGAGCTCGCCTGGATGAAACAGACCGATCAACTGCGCCGTCTCGCCCAGCAGGACCTGCCCGAAACCCAGGCCACCCCCGCCGTGGATCCCAATGCCAAAGCCGGAGCCGCCGCCCCGGCAAGCCCGCCCGGCCAAACCATCGCCGCCGCGAAGCTGAAACTCAAACCCGGCATGGCCGACGAATACCAAAAACGCCACGACGCCATCTGGCCGGAACTCTCCAAGGCCATCCGCGACGCCGGCATCAGCGACTACTCGATCTTCCTCGACGAGGAAACCGGCACCCTGTTCGCCGTCCAGAAGGTCGCGGCCAACAACACCACCGCCGAACTGCGCAAAACCGAGCTGATGCAAAAATGGTGGGCCCACATGGCCGACCTCATGGTGGTGAATCCTGACAACTCACCCGTCCGCACCCCGCTCAAGCAAGTCTTCCATCAGGACTGAAACCCTCTTATCACGACCTAACACTTTTTTCATGAAGCCACTCCTTCTCACCCTCGCACTCGCCGCCAGCTGCGTCGCCGCCCCGGTCCATCGGGTCGATGAGGCACCGGTCTCCATCACCCAAGTGAAGCCCGGTGTGATCCTCATCGATTTCGGCCGGGTTTCATTCGGCAACCTCCAGCTGGCCCCACCTGCGAATGCCGACCATCGCGTGTCCGTGCACTTCGGTGAGGATCTGCAAAATGGCCGCATCAACCGCAAGCCGCCGGGAACCGTGCGTTATGCCATGACCGAGCTCCACCTCAAGGGAAGCGGACCGATCCCCGCCGCCCCTCCGGCCGACGAACGCAACACCACCACCGACCGCGCCGGCACGCCGCCCGCCGTCCTGACCCCCCCGGAATGGGGCGTGGTGCTGCCTTTCCGCTGGGTCGAAATCGAAGGTTGGCCGGGCGAACTCAGCCCCAAAAACATCGTGCGCAAGTCCGCCTTCGCCAGCACCTGGGATGACCAAGCCTCC
>JBIPMR010000779.1:0-2816 GCA_044369025.1 Luteolibacter sp. | reverse complement strand
CGTAGCCCTCGGGCCCCCGTCGCGGAATGAAGTAGCGCGGTTCCAACCCATAAGCCCGTAAAATCCGGCGCATCAACGTGATCGAGGTCACCCCGTCCACATCGTAGTCGCCGTAGATGCAGACTTTGTCCCCGCGATCGATCGCCAAAAGCACCCGCTCGACCGCCAATTTCATGTCCGGGATCAAAAATGGATCCGCCAAATCCCTCAGCCGCGGGCGCAGGTAGCCCTCCAAATCGACACCGGCGGGAAGTCCCCGCTGGCGGATCAGGTGTTCGAGGATTGGTGGAAATGTGCCCGACGAACCGTTCGTCTGTTTTTCAAACGGTTCACCGCGCGCGATCCATCTGAAAGGCTGGGCTCTCATGAAGTGCGGCGGACCTTAGAAGCGGTTACCAAGATCACACAAGAGGTAAACGGAATTCATCGGTGGGAATGTCGGCAGCCCGGCCGACGCTGAATACAAAATACTGGCAACGGTGGGGAACAAACGCTATGAATTCCGCCTGGTGAATGCCGCAACTTCCTACGAACAGCTGGAAAAAGGAGTCCTGCATCTTCCCCGTGAGGACCGCTCCAAACTGGCGAGCCGTCTGTTGGAAAGCCTCGAAGAAGATGATTTCGAACTCAGTCCCGAATGGGCCGCAGAGCTGGATCGCCGGGTGAAGGAGATGGATGAGGGTAAGGCTGAAATGATTTCATCTGAGGATTTTTGGAAGGAAATCAATCAACGCTTCGGCACCAGTTTCTAAAATGCGTGTTCATTTAGGGCGGCGTGCACGAAGAGAAGCTGTTGAAGCCGCCTCTTGGTCTGGCGGTCAAGAAGCAGGGCTTGGATCGCGATTTCTACAAGCCTTGGAGGCAGCCCAGAATCGGATCAGCTTGAACCCCGAAATCTACCGCTGCTTCAGAGGAGATTTGAGAAAATGTCGCTTCGAGGTCTTCCCCTACATGCTGGTTTTCCGAGTTCACGGCGACGAGATCCAAGTTACGGCCGTGATGCATACCAGCCGTAAGCCGGGCTATTGGGAAGATCGGGGCTGATTTTGGCGAGCTGCTAGCCGAACCCGCGTGGGCGCACCAGATCTGCCCATTGTGACAACTTGTCATCACGCAAGCGTGTCAAAATGTCGCGATCCCGCCCTTATCCCGCCAATCCGCCACCCCGCAAATGAATACAATCAACACAACACCAATCACTTGAACAAAAACATGGAGGGTCTGGCACACACCCTGCGAAAGGGGGACATCAACTCAACGCCTCCACGGGCAAACCAGAAAGAAACCACCCCATGTCCAAAATCCTCGGAATCGACCTCGGCACCACCAACTCCTGCATGGCCGTCATGGACGGCAGTGAATCTACCGTTCTGGAAAACTCGGAAGGCGCACGCACCACCCCATCGGTCGTCGCATTTGCCAAAAACGGCGAGCGCCTCGTCGGCCAAGCCGCCAAACGCCAAGCCGTTACCAATCCCCAAAACACGATTTTCTCGGCAAAGCGCCTGATCGGCCGCAAGTTCTCGGAACTCAAGGAAGCCGACAAGCGCATGCCCTACACCATCGTCGCCGCTCCGAATGGCGACGCCCACATCCAAGTGGAAGTCGGCGGCGAGAAGAAAACCTACTCGCCGCAGGAAATCGCCGCGATGGTCCTCGGCAAGCTCAAGGCCGACGCCGAAGCCAAGCTCGGTGAAAAAATCACCCAGGCCGTCATCACGGTGCCCGCCTATTTCAACGACTCGCAGCGCAACGCCACCAAGGCCGCCGGCGAAATTGCCGGCCTCGAAGTGCTCCGCATCATCAACGAGCCGACCGCAGCCGCCCTCGCTTACGGCCTCGACAAGAAATCCGACGAAAAAATCGCCGTCTATGACCTCGGCGGCGGCACCTTCGACATCTCCGTGCTCGAAATCGGCGACGGCGTTTTCGAAGTCCTCGCCACCGACGGCGATACCTCGCTCGGTGGTGACGACTGGGACAACGCCCTGATCCAGTGGATCGTCGGCGAGTTCAAAAAGGACCAAGGCATCGACCTTTCCGGCCAACCCGACGCCCTCCAGCGCATCAAGGAAGAGGCCGAAAAAGCCAAAATCGCGCTCTCCTCCACCCAGTCCTACGACATCAGCCTGCCCTTCGTGACCGCCGACGCCACCGGACCGAAGCACATCCAGCTCACGCTCACCCGGTCGAAACTGGAGCAACTCACGGATTCCCTCTTCGAGCGCACCAAGAAGCCCGTCAAAGACTGCCTCAAGGAAGCCGGCCTCACGCCCGCCCAGATCAACGAGCTCGTGCTCGTTGGCGGCATGACCCGCATGCCGAAAGTCGTTGAAATCGCCCGCGAACTCGCCGGCCAGACTCCTCACCAAGGCGTCAACCCGGATGAAGTCGTCGCCATCGGCGCGGCCATCCAAGGCGGCGTCCTCCGCGGCGATGTCAAAGACGTGCTGCTCCTCGACGTCAGCCCGCTCACGCTCTCCATCGAAACAGAAGGCTCCCGCGCCACCGCCATGATCGAGCGCAACACCACCATCCCGGCCAAGAAATCGCAGATCTTCTCGACCGCCTCCGACAGCCAACCCGCCGTCGATATCCGCATTTGCCAAGGCGAGCGCCCGATGTTCGCCGACAACAAATTGCTCGGAAACTTCAAACTCGACGGCATCGCCCCCGCCCGCCGCGGCGAACCGCAAATCGAAGTCACCTTCGACATCGACGCCAACGGCATCCTCCACGTTTCCGCCAAGGACAAACAATCCGGCAAGGAACAGAAAATCTCCATCCAGGGTTCTTCCGGACTCTCCAAGGACGAG
>JBIPMR010000778.1:0-2817 GCA_044369025.1 Luteolibacter sp. | reverse complement strand
GCGGCGACACCCGGAATCGCTGGAAAATTGTCCAAAACGCCACCCCTCAGTCCGACCTGTGATTTCCGCCGCATACATCACCGAATGGTCTCAGCAATGCCCATGGATTTCCCCCGCGCAAGTCGAGCAGGACCTCGTCCTCTCGCGTGGCTTGGTGGAAATCTACTCCGACCCGGAACTGCGCGAAGCCTTGGTCTTCCGCGGTGGCACCGCGCTCCACAAGATCGTCCTCCAACCCGCCGCCCGCTATTCAGAGGACCTCGACTTCGTCCAGATCCGCAAGGAACCCATCGGTGAAACCCTGGACCGCATCAAAGCCCGGCTCGACCCATGGCTCAGCACACCCCGCAGCGATACAAGCACACGCGGAGCCACACTCACCTACCGCTTCGAATCCGAATCACCGCCGGTCATCCGACTCCGGTTAAAAATCGAAATCAACACCCGCGAGCACCTTCGTCTCCTGCCTCTCCAACAAACGGAGTTCGCCGTCCAATCGCGCTGGTTTACCGGAGCCGCCATTCTCCCGATCTATTCCACCACCGAGTTGCTCGGCACCAAACTGCGCGCCCTCTATCAGCGCCGCAAAGGACGTGATCTTTTCGATCTCTGGCAGGCCCATCAGGCGGGTGTTCTCGATCCGGCCGCCGTGGTCGATGCTTTCGCCCATTACATGCAAGCCGAAGCCCATTTCATTTCAGCCAAGGACTTTGGCCTGAATCTCGTTGCCAAAATGAAACACCCCGGCTTCCTAACGGACACTCCGCCGCTTCTACGCCCCGGCATCAAATACGATCCCGCAGAAGCCCACGCCTGGCTCACCGAAAATCTCATCCCGCATCTTCCATAAATATCCAAATCTCCTTGGCGCTCTCCGCGTCCTGGCGGTTCAAAACCTCATTTCTTCCCCACTGATCACTGATCACTCGGCACTTCCCACTCTCTTCCCATGACTCTCGCCACCGCCTACCGCAATAAAATCGACGCCCTCTGGTTGGACTTCCACTCCGGGGGCATCACCAATCCCATCACCGTCATCGAGCAGATTTCCTACCTGATGTTCGCCCGCTTGCTGGACATCACCGAGTCCCGCAATGAGAAGCGCGCCGGCCGCCTGAAGAAGGACTTCAAGCGCCTCTTCCCGGAAGACAAGCAGCACATCCGCTGGTCCCATTTTCGCAATGAAGGCGGCGACCGCATGCTCACCATCGTCCGCGACGAGTTCTTCCCCTTCATGCGGACCAATCTCCAGCAGCACCCGCTCGGCCGCTACCTCAAGGACGCCAACTGCCTCATCCCTTCCGGCAACCTGCTTTCGCGCGCCGTCGCCGCCATCGAGGAGCTCCCGCTCACCGAAGGCGATGCCAAGGGCGACATCTACGAGCACCTTCTCGGCAAACTCTCCACCGCCGGCATCGCCGGGCAGTTCCGCTCCCCGCGCCACGTCATCCGCGCCATGGTGGAAATGCTCGATCCCAAGCCCACCGACACCGTTTGCGATCCCGCTTGCGGCACCGGCGGCTTCCTCATTTCCGTGATGCTCTATCTCTACGAGAAATACTCCACCGCCGCGCTGGTGGAAACCGATGCGGAGGGAAACAAACATTACCCCGGGGACCTGTTGGAACCCTACCTCGGCCATATCCGCGGCGGCATGTTCCATGGCTTCGATTTCGACATCACAATGCTCCGCACTGCGGCCATGAATCTGTTATTGCACAACGTCGAGGCCCCCAGCATCCACTATCAGGACACCCTCGGTTCGAACTTCTCAGAAAAGTTTCCCAAGGAGGCCCACAACTGCTTCGACGTCATCCTCGCCAATCCACCCTTCAAGGGCATGATCGACCTCGAAAACGTCGATCCCATGCTCAAGAGCAAGGTGAAGACCAAGAAGACCGAGTTGCTCTTCCTCGTCCTCATCCTTCACATGCTCAAGATGGGCGGACGCGCCGCAGTCATCGTTCCGGACGGCGTGCTCTTCGGCTCCAGCCAGGCCCACCTCGGCGTGCGCCAGTTGATCGTCGATGACAATCAACTCGAAGCCGTCATCTCCCTGCCCGCCGGTGTCTTCAAGCCCTACGCCGGCGTATCCACCGCCATCCTCATCTTCGCCAAAGGCGGCCGCACCGATAATGTCTGGTTCTATGACGTCCAGGCCGATGGCTATTCGCTCGACGACAAACGCACTCCACAGCCTGGCAAGGATGACCTCCCGGATCTGGTGAAACAGTGGAAAACTCGCAACCCGAAGAAAGAGGGTGACCGCTCCGCCAAACACTTCTTCGTCCCCGTCGCCGACATCCGGGAAAATAAATACGACCTCTCGCTCAACCGCTACAAGGTGACCCAGCACGAGGAGACATCCTACGAATCACCCAAAATCCTCCTCAAGCGCATGAACAAGCTGGGACAGGAAGTGCTCAAGGACATCAATGAACTGGAGGGTTTGCTGGGATGAAGATCGGACGACTTGGTGATCACGCCACATTTCTATCTGGTTTTGCGTTCAAATCGAATCTCTTCAATGACCAAGAGGAGGGCATGCCAATTATTCGCATTCGCGATGTCGTTCGGGGACGGTCAGAAACCTATTATTCCGGTGAGTTCGATGAACGGTATCTCATCACCAGAGGAGACTATCTGATCGGCATGGATGGTGAATTCAACCTCGCTCGCTGGGACTCGGAACCAGCATTGCTCAACCAGCGAGTTTGTAAAATTGATTCACTCTCACGCGACCTCGATCGAGCCTATCTGGGCAGATTTCTTCCGGCAGCGCTCAAGAAAATCGAAGATGCAACCCCATTCGTCACG
>JBIPMR010000777.1:0-2818 GCA_044369025.1 Luteolibacter sp. | reverse complement strand
TCCGTCATTCTGTGAAATGCTGACCGGCCGCTGAAGCGCCAGATTTTCCTGATCAGCGAAGACCAGCATCTCGGCGAGCTGGAAGATATATCTTCCATCGAAGGCGCGGCGGGACAGGCGGTCCGTCTCGATTCTCACCCAGGACGCCCGGATACCGCCTGTCGGCACCACCAGCGGCGCGATGCGCGGCAACAGGTGGGCGGTGTCGCGAAACTCCGCCACCACCGACCCCGTCGGATCTCCGGCGGTCCCGGCGAGAATCCTCAGGCTGGAGGGAAAGGCGTCCGAGACAAAGCCCGCATTCAAGTCCCGCCACAGAGCCGGGACCAGGACGACCTCGTCGATCACGGCCTCCCGACTCAGGTCCACCCGCGCCCATTCCAAGTGTTCCGCCTCCGTGTGGATCCGCGACCGGAATCCGATCGGACCAACCCCACTGTTGAGACTCATATGCGCCAGACCGGCAAGTTCGGAGTCGATTTCCGCCAAGCGCCGCTGCAGATCGGTGATCGAGAGTCGATCGAGGTCCGCGCCCCATGCGCTCGTCGAGCCACCCAAGCCGATGATGGATGCGGCGAAGTGCGCTGACAGAATGAACGATTGAAGTGACATGGGAAGCGGATCGGCCCGCCACAGGCTGGGCAACGCACCGGCTTTGCCAATCCGGTTTTCACCAGCGCGAGAGACGTTTCACGACGCCCGGGCCATCGGTAAGGCAAGTGGAGTCATCCGTCACCCAAAAACAGAGGACCGACACCCTGCCAAACATCTCGCGGGTCCGCGGGTTATTCCCGATCGCGATGTAAACGACCGACATTCCGATGAGCTTGACCACCACGGGGCGCGTCGAGCACGAAACGAAGCCGTGCTTTTGAATACTGCGAGGCCCTCGTCATCATCAAGGTGCCGGACAGCGTCACCACCTGCGGATCGGCAGCGTTCTACGGTTGCTCCTCGCTGGAGCAAATCACCCTTGGAAACGGCATGAGCCGTCTTCCTTCGCAGATGTTCGCCCAGTGCGTTCAACTTCTCTCGATCTCCTTGCCCGCTTTGTCCTCGAGGATGGGAGTGTCTTGCTGAAGTTCCCCGTGGCAAACGCTGGCCTCTGCATCGTTCCCGCGACGGTCACCCGGTTGGGAGAGCAGGCCTTCATTTCCGTTCCAGGACTCACCAGGCTCACCTTCATCGGCAATGCGCCGGAACTCGGAACGGACGTGTTCACCGCCTCGGACTCCCTCACCACGATTCTCTAAAACTCGTCCGGAACCGGCTGGAGCTCCACCATCGGCGGCCTGACAGCCATGCCTGCCCCGCTTCCGGCGGTGCTCTCCCACGCCATCAACTCCGGCGCGGACAGCACCGGCTTCAATCTGACCTTCACCAGCGTTGAAGGTTTTTCCTACACCGTCCAGTCATCCCGGAACCTCCACACCTGGAGCCCTGCCCAAACCTTCACAGGCACCGGCGGCTCGATCCGGTTCTCTGACAGCTTTCTCCCCGGGCAAGCCCTGCCCGCCCGTAAAGACTACCGGGTGGTTCAGAACTGAGGCCGGGGAGCCGACTTCGCCCACCACGAGACAAAGACGCTGATCGAGATCGAAGGCGGATAGCTTTCCTACTCACAGTCAATGGGTTGCGACTAATTCAAACGAGTTTGCCACCAAGCCTAGCGGAATACGAATCTGCGGGTTACCCGCACGCCAAAATCACCTTAACTGTTAGTTTTTGAAAAGGATTTTTTCCTTGTCAAAACTGATGGAGCAAGTTTTGGTCGAGGCCCATCTCATAAATTAAGTGAATCGCAACAAAAAAATCCATGGGCTGGCCTTTTTGGCCAGCATCGCTCTCTCGGCCGCTGCTTCCGCAGCATCGATGACCTACACCTTCAGCGGCACCTTCGCGGGCACGCTGAATGGCACCGCCTTCAACGCGCCGCTCACCATCAGCACCACGGCGGATCCAACGACGATGACCACCAGAACTGTGGTTTCGGGCTCTACGACCACTAAATACCACTCCCTCACGCAATCCACGATCGCCGACATTCAGGGTATTGGCCAGGTGACCATCACGCGATCTCCATCCAATTTCTTCATGATGAATTCCGTGACGTTTGGTATCAGTACGGTGAGCACTGGCTACTCAATTTCCGACAGTTCGAGTTCGAAACTGTTCATGATCACCTTCTCCTCCGTTCCTTCCACGAGCTTGGCGAGTCCCGGTGTGTATTCCGGAAATTCCAATTTTTCCGGAAGCACTGCTTACAGCACGACCGGAGGCGACCTGAGGCTCACCAGTTCCACCAATCCGGTCACGCTGACGATTGCCGAAGCGGTCCCGGAACCCTCCAGTTTCGCCCTGCTCGGCTTCGCTGCCGCCGGCCTGCTGCTGCGCCGCGAGCGCTGATTCCTATTTCCTGAAAAAACGACACCTTAAAAACAAAACACACTCCATGTCTCCATCACGCAAACTATCCCTCAAATCAAGGAAACAGCCCTTTTCCGCCGTCAAGCGGTCCGCCCTGACACCCCTGCTTCTGGCAGTGGCGACAGTCGGATCTTTGGCGCAGGACACCGAAGCCGCCGCCATGTTCACCTACACCGTGGACGGTGGCCCTCAATCGCTGGTTTCGGGCTCATTGAACGGAGTCCCATTCAGCAGTGCCACCTATAAAGTGACGGCTACGGCCGATGGAGCGACGGCGCAGAGCGGTTCGATCACTGAGGGAACGTTCACCTTGCCTACCTACGGCTTGCTCGTCACGCCGATCCTGACTCTTTCCACTGCCGGCACTGTGTTTGCAGAGGTGACCCTTCTG
>JBIPMR010000775.1:0-2822 GCA_044369025.1 Luteolibacter sp. | reverse complement strand
ATCCAGGCCGGCACACGCCGCGACCTGCTCGCAGCTGAAGTCCGGCGTGACGGCGGGCGGGCCGCCCGTGCCGACGTCGATGAGCAGCGTCTTGTGGCCGCGTGCCCGGATCAACTCCGCGACGAAAGCATGCTCCTCACCTTTCGAATCCAAGGTGCCGAGAACCGCGATGGTGGCCATGAGCGTGGGGTGGTTAGTTTTTCCGCTTCACGGAGATGGACTTGAACTGGCGCGTTAGATTCGTCAGCGATTCCTCGACGCTCATGCGCTCCAGGCTCGAGGCGCCGACGAATCCGACGCAATCGGTCGCGCTGATGACGCGTTCCGCATCCTCGGGCGTGTTGATCGGGCCGCCGTGGCAGAGGTAGAAAATGTCATCGCGCACGGTTTTCGCGGCATCGATGATTTCCTGGGTGCGGCGGATGGTATCCTCCCAGCTCACCACCGCGTGGGTCACGCCGATCGAGCCGCCGACGGTGGTGCCGACGTGGGCGATGATCGCGTCCGCGCCGGACTTCGCCATTGCGACGGCTTCTTCCGGCGAGCCGACATAGACGATGGAAAACAGGTCCATCTTGCGGGCGAGGGCGATCATTTCAAACTCCTTCTTCACGCTCATCCCGGTTTCCTCCAGCACCCCGCGGAAGTGGCCGTCGATGATGGTGTGGGTGGGGAAATTGTTGACCCCGGAAAACCCCATGTCCTGCACCTTGCCGAGCCAATGCCACATCCGGCGGCGCGGGTCGGTGGCGTGCACGCCGCAGATCACCGGGATCTCGTTGACCACCGGCAGCACCTCGTATTCGCCGATTTCCATGGCGATCGCGTTGGCGTCGCCGTAGGCCATCAGGCCCGCGGTCGAGCCGTGGCCCATCATGCGGAAGCGTCCGGAGTTGTAGATGATGATCAGGTCGGCGCCGCCTTTTTCGATGAATTTCGCGCTGATGCCGGATCCCGCGCCGGCGGCGATGATGGCCTGGCCTTTCGAGAGCGTGTCATGGAAGCGCTCGATGACTTCCGTGCGGGTGTATGGATTTCCCGTTCCTGTCCATGGATTTGGCATGCCGTGTGGATACTCCCTGAAAAAATCCCGTCAACGGTGGAAGCGCCAGCCAAGCCACTTTCTGCTATCCGAGTTCCACATTCCATTTCCGGCCCCGAGGATTCTTTTGCAGCGGATTCCTGCTTCCCAGCGGCGTGAAATTCCACAACGATCAGGCCCCGCCGGGGTTCATGCGCCAATCGATCCCAACGCCCGGAATCATTCCTCCTTCATGAAACGCAAATTCCGGTCACCCGCAGTCCTGCTGATTCTCGCCTTGGGCGGCTTCGGCGGATGGTGGCTGGGCCGCGGCGCGAGTCCGGCGGCGGCGGATCCAGCGGCTGCCGTGACCGCGCCAAGCCCCGCCGGCAAGGCGGGCAAACCGGCACCCCGGCCGGCACTTCCGGTCTATCGGGATGAATTCCGCGACGGCACGACCGTCGAGCTTTTCGCCAGCAGCAAACCGGATGAGATCATCCTGCGCTTCCCGTCCGACGAGACCTATCAGTCGTTTGGTTTCACCCTCGCCGGCAGCGGCATCCGGCTGTTAGGCAAGCTGGACCCCCTGCGGGCGATGCGCCTGCGTTGCGAGGAATGGGATGAACTGGCGGCTTTGCTCAACGGCGAAAACATCATCGCCTACGACGGTTTGCCCGCGGTGCCCGCTCCCGGCTTGCCGGGGGATGGCGATCAGGAGGATCTGCTGGGCCTCGGCGATTCGCTGCTGAGCTGGCTGGGCGTCACCGCCGACCATGCCAAGTGGGGCGCGGGTGTTAGGATCGCGGTGATCGACAGCGGCATCGTCCCGCATCCCGCGCTGCCGGAGCTTGCCGGTTCCATCGCGATCACGCCTTTTCCGCGGAATTTGAACCGGACCTACGGCCACGGCACGGCGGTCGCCTCATTGATCGCCGGAAGCCATCCGTCGGCGCCCGGCGTGGCGCCAGCGGCCGGGCTGGTTTCCGTCCGCGTCGGCGATGAATCGGGAAAAGCGGATTCCTACGCGCTCGCCGCGGGCATCCTCGCGTCGCTCGATGCCGGGGTGCAGATCATCAACATTTCGATGGGCACCACGGAAGACAACCCGCTCATCAGAGAGGCGGTGGTGATGGCCCAGAGCCGGGGCGTGGTGATCGTCGCCGCATCGGGAAATTCCAAGCGCGACGAAGCCTGTTATCCGGCGGCCTATCCGGGGGTCATCAGCGTCGGGGCGGTGGACGCGCGCGGCACCCATTTGGATTTTTCCAACTATGGCAGCTCGCTCTCGGTCACCGCGCCGGGCTATCTGGTGAGCGCCGCGTGGCCGGGCAATCGTTTCGCGCGAATCAGCGGCACCTCGGCCAGCGCGCCGATCGTCACCGGTGCCATCGCCGCGACGATGTCGAGCGGCTCCGGAGTCACGATGAGCGCCAGCCAGGCCGCGGCAATCGTTTTGCAAAACGCCAACGAAACGGGACTCCCGGGACCGGATTCCGAATATGGATACGGCATCCTCGACCTGGCGCGGGTGATGAACCGCGGGATTCCGGGAATTGTCGATGCCGCCATCACCGATCAACGGTTTGCCAAAGCCGCCGGCCCCGGCGCCAGTGACGAGCTGCTGGTGACCGTGCAGAACCGGGGCACCCAGGTGCTCGTCAATACTTTGTTAGAGGTCGGCACGCCGGCCGGCACCCGCCAGTTCAACGCCACCACGCTCGCTCCCGGCGCCATCCGCACGTTTTCGATGCCCATCCGGCTCAGCAGCCTCACCAAAAACTCGGCGTTCCCGGTGAGTTCC
>JBIPMR010000776.1:0-2822 GCA_044369025.1 Luteolibacter sp. | reverse complement strand
GGCTTTATCAATCAACAACACGCCGCTCGGGCCGTCTGAATCCTTGGGATGGTCTCTCATAAAAATTGTCTGGAAATCAAATGTCGGAAGCGGTGATGCGGTTCCGGATTGCTTCTAACACGAGCGGCTTCGCTTCTTCGAGCGGGCCCTTCATGCGAATCCCGGCGGCGAGCGCGTGGCCGCCGCCACCGAATGCCATGGCGATCTCACAGACGTTGAAGCGGCGGTCCTTCGAGCGCATCGAAACCCGGATTTTACCGTCGGGCAGCTCTTCGAAAAACACCGCCACCTGCACCCCGCGGATGGCGCGGATGATGTCGATGAGGCCCTCGCTGTCGTCGGGTGTCAGGGCGAGGTCGATGCGGGTCTGGTCGCGCATTTGCCAGTGGGCCACCCTGCCATCGGCGGACAGCTCCAGGGTGTTGAGCAAGGCCCGCATCAGCTCGACGCGGCGGTAGGGGTGGTTGTCGTAGGTGTCCGAATTGATCTTGCCCACGTCCAGCCCGCGGCGGATCAAGTCGGCGGCCAGATCGTAGGTCTTCGCCGTCGTCGAGGGGTATTGGAATGAACCCGTGTCGGTGGAAACGGCGACGTAAATCGCATCCCGGCTCTCGGCCGGCATGGGCAGATCGAGCGCGACGATGAGTTGATAGAGGATTTGTCCGGTGGCCGGGCTGGTCGAGTCGATCAAGTTCAGATCGCCGTATCCCGGGTTGGAAACATGGTGGTCGATGTTGAGCCAGATCTTCGCTTTGGAAGCCGCATGCAACGCGCGTTCGCCAAGGCGGGGTTTGGTGGCGGTGTCGAGGGCGATCGCCACTTCCACGTCCAGCGGTTCGGCGGGCGGGGTTTCGACCCGCTCCGAGCCGGCCATGAACGCCAGGTTTTCCGGCAGGCCGTCTTCGTTGATCAGGCGCACGCTTTTGCCGGCGGCGATCAACGCATAACCGAGTGCCAGTTGCGAGCCGATGGCATCGCCATCCGGACGCACGTGGCTCAGAAGAACGAACGACTGGTGATTGCGCAAAACCTCGCCGATTGCGTTGAAGTCGGAATTTGCCGGGGGAATGTTGGAATCGCTCATGAACTGGAACCGCGATGCGGGGGGCGGATTCTTTCCGCGAGGCTCCGGCGCGCAAGGACAAACCTGAAATCGGGCGAAACGGCAACCCGCCGGCGAAAAAGCACCTGCGGGCCGAGGGCGCAGGTGCTTTTGGCGTGTTCCGGGAATTCAGTCTTCCAAGCCGGCGAATTCGTCGAGGGATTTCGGCACCAGCACTTCACCGATGGAGTGCATCACGCCATTGCTGGCTGGCACATCGGCGCTGAACACCTGGGTATCGCCGACCTCGATCTTGTCGCCATCGACGTCGATTTTGACTTTTTCGCCATTCACGGTGGTCACGTCACCGCTCTTCAGGTCGGCGGCGAGCATTTTGCCGGCGACGACGTGGAAGAGTAACAGGGAGCGCAGCTTCTCTTTGTTTTGCGGGAGCAGCAATTTGCCGAGAGTTCCCGCCGGCAGCTTGTCGAAGGCCTCATCGGTCGGCGCGAAGATTGTGAAAACGCCTTTGGAATCGGCGAGGGTCACGTCGAGTCCTGCCGCTTTGAGGGCTTTCGTAAGGGTGGAGAATGAAACGCTCTCGGTGATGGTGGCGGTGAGGGTGCCAGGGGCGACCGCGGGTTTGGCCGGCTCGAGGACCGGCTCGTTCAGCTTGGGTTGGTCGGCGACCGGGTCTTGGGCGAATGCGAATGGTGCGGTGGCCGTGAGTGAGAAGATCAGCGCGAGGTGGGTCAGATTTTTGGTTTTCATCGATGTGTGTCGTTGGGTTGAGGTGACGCAGTCGCAGGTCGTGTGCCGGAGGCTTTTTCCATTTTTAAGCCGCTGGTTCACAAACGGTTGAAGGGGGCGCTCCGCCCGACACAAGGCCTTGGTAAATGCAGTGCGCAATCCCAACCCGCGCGTCGCGTGCAGGCTGCACGGCAGGCCGGAAGAGAGTGCCGCTCCCCTGTAAGCCGGATTCTGTCCACCCCTTGCGAGGCTGGACGGCCATTTCTCTCACCCCGCCGAAGCGGAGCGCCCTGCTTGCGCAGGGTGCGACTAATACCCGGGAATGAACGGACGGGCAGCCCTTTCCCTGTTCTGTCTTGCACCACGCGAGGTTTGCCGTGCCGTCCGGTTACCCGGATTCGCGGTGGGCTCTTACTCCACCATTTCACCCTTGCCTGTGCCTGACTTGCGTCGGGCCATCGGCGGTATCTTTCTGCTGCACTGTCTGTCCGGGTTCCTCTCGTTGCCCGTCCCTCACTTTCATGAGGCGCGTTGCCCTGTGGTGTCCGGACTTTCCTCACCTCCGCTTGCGCGAAACTGCGGCCGTCCGGGGAGCGGCGCGCTGAAATTGTCCCGCACGCGGTTATTGTCCAATCAAAAACACATCGAGGAAAAACCAAGCCACCATCATCAAGCCGATGACGATCTTGAATCCCATCCCGGCCAGGGTGCCGACCACCGAGCCGACGCCGGAGTAGGCGGCGTGGTGGCTTGGTTTTTTGGCGAAGACGATTTCACCGACGAACGCCCCGGCGAGCGGCCCGAGCAGCAGGCCGAATGGCAGGAAAAACAAGCCGACGATGCTGCCGACCAGCGCCCCCAGCGCGCCCCAGCGGGTGCCGCCGAACCATTTCGCGCCCGCCGCGCCGCTGAGCATTTCGAAAGTCTGGGAAACCGCCATCAGCACCCCGAGCACCAGAAATGACCACCATTGCAGCCCGGAATTTTCCTGGAACATCAAGCGGTGCGCGATCACCCCGATGAACAAAAT
>JBIPMR010000774.1:0-2831 GCA_044369025.1 Luteolibacter sp. | reverse complement strand
AGCCGCCACATCCGCTTCCCCTCCGCCTCCCACTGCAC
The DNA here is from genome assembly GCA_044369025.1 of Luteolibacter sp. Taxonomy (GTDB): domain Bacteria; phylum Verrucomicrobiota; class Verrucomicrobiia; order Verrucomicrobiales; family Akkermansiaceae; genus Luteolibacter. The sequence continues at coordinate 2,793 of JBIPMR010000774.1, read as the reverse complement.
CTGAAAATCCGTCTTCGGATAAAAAAACGTCTCCTCCTCCCACTCCAGAATCTCGAATTTCCCGAACTCCCGCATCTTGGCCCCCGCCCACTCGAAATACTCCTGGTGGTCGGTCATGAACAGAAACTCCCCACCCGGCACCAGCGTCCGCCACACCGCGTCCAGGAAATCCACCTGCATCAACCGCCGCCGGTGATGCCTCACCTTCGGCCACGGGTCCGGGCACAGCAGGTGCAGTCGCGTCACCGACGCCTCCGGCAGCAGCCACTCCACCACATACCGGCTGTCCAGCCTCAGCACCCGCGCATTGGCGAGCCCGCGCCGCGTGATCTTCTTACAAACTTTCCTCACCCGCCCTAGCAGCCGCTCCACCCCCAGGAAATCCCGGTCGCCGTATTCCCGCGCCATCTCCATCAAAAACGAGCCGTCCCCGCATCCCAGATCGACCTCCAGCGCCCTCCCATCCCGGCAAATCTCCGACCGTTCCAATTTCCGAAAATAATCCACCGGCACCAGTTCCCCCGCCATCGCCGCCCGCGGCAGCACATTCAAAGCCTGTCTCGTCATCACCCCCACATTCAAATTCCCCCCGGTCTCAATCACCAATCAAAAATCTCAAATTTCAAATCTCAAATCTTGATTCTCGATTCTCCCTCCACTCATTGACATGATGAATCCACATAATAAAACCCTCCCATGAATGAGTCCATCATCACCGAGCGCGGCCAAGTTTCCGTTCCGGCCGGCTTGCGCAGGGCCATGGGCATGCGTCCCGGCCAGAAGCTTCATTGGGAACAGGTCTCCGACCGTGAAATCCGCGTCTCCCTTCATGAGGAAAAACCTCCCGGACCACTCGCCGTCCTCGGCTATGCCCGGCGCATCCGCGAAACGCCACCTCGCCCGACTGCCGACTGGATGCGCGAACTCCGGGAGGGCGAATGAAATGGGTGGTGGACACCTGCGTCGTCATCGACGTCCTTGAGAACGACCCCGACTTCGGTCTGCGGTCAGCCCGTTTGCTCGAGGAACGGCTTGCGGAAGGTCTCGCCATTTGTCCCGTCACCCATGTTGAGCTGGCTCCGGCCTTCGGCTGAGATTTGGGGGAGCAGAAGCGCTTTCTCGAACAAGCTGGGATTTACTACAGCGCCGCCTGGTCCGTTGCTGATACCGAGGCCGCGCATTTTGCCTGGCACACCCATGTGCTCGCCAGGCGTTCCGGAACGCTTACCAAACGACCCATCGCCGACGTCCTCATCGGCGCCTTCGCCGCAAACCGCCGTGGCCTGATCACCCGCAACCCCCGCGATTATCGCCAGAATTTCCCCGCCCTTGTGATCCTTGAACCCTGAATCCTTGACAATCTCCCCGTGGTAACGATGGTTCCCACATGCCCATCGAAACCAAAGTCCGCAAAATCGGCAACTCCCTCGGCATCGTCCTGCCCAAGGAAGCCCTCCAAGCCCTCAAAGTCGGCGAAGGCGACACCCTCTTCCTCACCGAAGCCCCCCGCTGTTCCCTCCAAATCACCCCGGAGCGCCCGGGCTTCGAGGAAAAAATGACCGCCGCCGAGAGCCTCATGAACCGTTACCGCAATGCCTTTCGAGAACTCGCCAAATGAAAGAACTCATTTGGATCGAGAAACAGGATTGCCTTGCCTTCCACAGCCAGCTGCTCGCCCGCTTCGGCGGACTCGACGGCATCCGGGACGAGGGTCTTCTCGATTCCGCACTCAGCCGACCTTTGCAACTTCTGAACTACGGAACTCCGACGCCATTTGATCTTGCCGCCTGTTACGCCCACGGCATCGTTAAAAACCACCCCTTCGTTGATGGCAACAAGCGCTCCGGACTGATGGCGGCCGCCCTGTTTTTGGAACTGAATGGCTGGATCTTCCATCCGCCCGAAGAACAAGCCGTCCTCCACACCCTCGCCCTCGCCGCCGGCGAGCTCGATGCCGACGCCTTCTCCGCCTGGCTCGCCCGATCCTGCTCCCAAAAATAAGGAGTGCGGACACTCCTGTCCGCACCTCCAAGCCCAAGTGGGGCACTCGCGCCGAGAGGCCAAGCCCAGGTAGGGCGCTCCCGCCGAGAGCGAACGCCCATCTTCCGACTCGTCGTGCCAAACATCCTCTCCCGCAGAGTCTAAAAGTCTAAAAGTCTAAAAGTCGAAAGTCTAAAAGCCAAGAAGAGGCTCAATTCTCAGTCCTCTTCCAATCCTCCGCCGCGGAAGTGAAGCATGAGCTGGGCTTATAGGTCCGATGAACGGGCGCTCAAGGAGCTCCGCAAGCTTGGCAAACCGACTCAGCGCGAGATCATCGCCTACCTCGACGAGCGCACCGCCGGTGCCGGCGATCCGCGGCGATTCGGCAAAGGCCTCAAGGCGGACTTGGCGGTTTTGGGTAGCGCTACCGGGTCGGCGACTATCGCAAGCACGCCCATAAGGAGTGCGGACACTCCTGTCCGCATCGCCCATGCACCGCCAAAGCCAGGCGCGCAAGCCAGGTGGCGCGCCCTCGCCGAGAGCGCATGCCCATGGACCGCCAAAGCCCAAGCTCAAGAACCCGCAGCCCCACCCGCCACGATTCAACAAATCGTGACGCGCCGAAGCATCAGGGACTCGGCCAAAAATAAACGCGCCATTCAACGAGACTGCCATCCGTAGTCAAAAATCTTCCCCTCCCCAGCGCGAAGCCTCTCTTCCCTGCCGACTTTCAGACCTTCGACCTTGAGACCTTGAGACCAATCTCTTCTCTTCCCTCCGCGAAAACCTCCGCGTCCTCCGCCCCTCCGCGTT
>JBIPMR010000915.1:0-2832 GCA_044369025.1 Luteolibacter sp. | reverse complement strand
CAGGCTGTTCTGGTGATGTTGAGCCTGCTGGTGGGGCTGCTAGCTGGGCTCTCTTCTGCAGCGTTCTTGCTGACCCTTGAGTGGGCAACCTCTACACGGCTCTCGTACCCGGCGCTGCTTTTCGGCCTTCCAGTAGCTGGTCTGGTCATCGGCCTTGTGTACCACTATGGCGGTGGACGATCCGCAGAGGGAAACAATCTGATTATCGATGAGATCCATGACCCGCAGGCTTGGGTGCCTCGACGGATGGCTCCGATGATCTTTGTTGGAACGGTGATGACTCAGCTCTTTGGTGGATCCGCAGGTCGAGAAGGCGCAGCTATTCAGATGAGCGGCAGTCTGACTGACTGGGCCTCTCGGACGCTACGAGTCAGCGCGGCCCATCGGAGAATTTTGCTCGTGGCTGCAATATCTGCGGGGTTTGGCGCCGTGTTTGGAGTCCCTCTTGCAGGCGCCGTGTTTGGCCTCGAGGTTCAACGCAAAACAGGCGAGCATCTGAAAGCAGTGGTGCCGTGTTTGGTGGCATCTGTAACTGGGAGTGCGATCGTAACTTGGCTTGGGATTACCCATACGCTCACTCCCGATCTTGGCACTATTGAGCTGTCATTTAGTGTGCTGCTGAAGGTGGCTCTTGCCGCCGTCGCCTTTGGGCTCATTGGTACCGTTTTTTCGGTCACGGTGCACCTCATCAAGTTGATGTTTGCGCGGCTGCTGAGTTGGTTTCCGGCGCGGCCATTCTTTGGCGGGCTGTTTGTCATTGCACTGAGTTTGTTGTGGCAAACCCGTATCTACAACGGGCTTTCGATTGGATTGATCGAGCAGAGTTTGTTCGGCGGCCCAGTGCCCACTTGGGCGTTCGCAGCCAAACTGCTGCTCACTGCAGTCACCCTTGGCTCTGGTTTTGTCGGTGGCGAAGTGACCCCACTGTTTGTGATGGGGGCCACGTTGGGCGCGAGTTTGGCGTTAGTACTGGATCTTCCCGTGCCGTTCTTAGCTGCTCTGGGCTTTGTGGCCGTTTTTGGGGGCGCTGCAAATGCTCCAATTGCATGCACCATCATGGGCCTAGAGCTCTTCGGAGTGGGTTCGGCCCCGTACTTTCTTCTGGCTTGCTTTGTCTCATTTGCCTGCTCCTCTCACCGCGGCCTCTATAGCGCCGGCGAGTCTTCATCTCGGTCGTTGTATCTACCTTGGTTCGTTCACACCCTACGTCGCCAGAGGACGGTTGCGAAGATACCCTAGGGGGGTATAATATGAGCAGCGTGAATGATCAAGTGAGCCCTGAACAACACGAGGTTCAACTCCACATCACCGGGATGACCTGCGCCTCGTGTGCGGCCCATGTCGAAAAGGCCCTGAACCAGATTGACGGGGTTGACGCCTCGGTCAACTATGCAACTGAACGCGCCACCGTCTACAGCCTGAACGAACTTGATGAATCACAATTGATTCAAGCAGTCATCCAGACTGGCTACTCGGCCGAATCCTTACAGGCCCAGCCCCAGGACCAACAGCAGCAGGAACAGCAGCAGCAACTCACAGCACCTCGTAACCGACTTATAGCTTGCTCAGTGCTCACCGTCCCGGTGGTCGCAATGGCAATGATTCCAGCGATGCAAGTGGCCAACTGGCAGTGGTGGAGCCTGGCTCTGGCTACTCCTGTTGTGTTCTGGGGTGCCTACCCATTTCACCGCGCGACCTGGATGAACCTGCGCCACGGCACAGCAACCATGGACACACTCATTTCGATTGGAACCCTGTCGGCATATTTCTGGTCGCTGTACGAGTTGCTCGCGAATCAGGCGGGCATGGCTGGCATGACTGGAATGGACGGCATGACTGAGGTGTATTTCGAGGTAGCTACTGCTGTCACGGTCTTCCTTCTTGCAGGTCGATACTTCGAGGCTCGGGCAAAGCAGCGCTCAGGTGCCGCCCTGAGAGCTCTAGCTGACTTAGGGGCTCGGGATGTGGCTGTTCTTCGCGGCGGGGAAGAACTCAGAATCCCCATAGAGGAACTCCAGGTGGGGGAACAGTTTGTGGTCCGTCCGGGGGAAAAACTCTCGACCGACGGCATCGTGGTGGAGGGGCGCTCCGCAATCGATATGTCGCTGCTGACTGGCGAGTCCATTCCCGTTGAAGTGGGCCCCGGGGACTCCGTTACGGGTGCCACCCTCAACGCCGGTGGCCGGCTCGTTGTTGAAGCTACCAGCGTGGGTTCAGATACTGCGCTTGCTCAGATCAGCAAACTTGTGGAACAGGCACAATCGGGCAAGGCCCCTGTTCAGCGCCTCGCTGATCGGGTAGCAGGTGTCTTTGTGCCGGTCGTGTTGCTGATAGCGGTTCTGACCTTGGCGTACTGGTTGCTCACGGGAGCAGGTGCCGAGACCGCCTTTAGCGCAGCGGTTGCAGTACTGATTATTGCCTGCCCATGTGCACTCGGGCTTGCCACGCCAACTGCGCTGTTGGTGGGAACCGGAAGGGGAGCGCAGCTCGGGATCTTGATCAAAGGTCCAGAGATCTTGGAGTCGACTCGTCAGATTGACACCATTGTTTTGGACAAGACGGGAACGATCACCTCGGCCAAGATGGTCCTCTTGCAGGTGGTTGCCGCTGACAGCACAAACTCAGATCAGGTTCTCCGACTTGTTGGCGCCCTTGAAGCAGCCTCGGAACACCCCGTTGGGCGAGCTATTGCTTCGGCCGCGCTCAACAAGAATGGAACGCTGTTAGACGTCGCGGAGTTCTGGAGCGAGCAGGGCAAAGGTGTCACTGGACAAGTTGACGGCCATCAGGTGTTTGCTGGCACACAAGCTCTGATGGCAGAAAACGCAATTG
>JBIPMR010000773.1:0-2833 GCA_044369025.1 Luteolibacter sp. | reverse complement strand
CTCCAACGGTGGGGCGGAGTCGCCTTGCAACTCCAGGGTGCTCGCAATATCGGAGAGCACGGTGCGCTCGTGGGCGGCATAGTGGAGAATGCTGCCGCCATCGCGGCCTACAGCCTCCCGCAGAGCCTGGGCAAATTGTTTGTTGGGTTGGATGCCGCGATCGAGGCAAATCCATTCGTTAGCGTGCTGAATCGTCCCGTCGGCATTCGCCACATGATGGGAGAACTGAAAAGCGACATTTCCGTAGGGCGGTTCCCCTTTGTGAAAAGGCAGGGCGCAGCGTGTGGTCTCAAAATCGATGAAATGGATCGGATACTTGAGCTGAGAGAGGGCGGCGCGGAGACCGCCGATATCAACTACTGGCGAGGAGGTGTTGCCTTCTCTTGCGCAGCGGACTTGGATTCGTTGCCGCTCGGCATTGCTCCATCCGCTTGCGGGTGCGGGAGCGTTGCCCTCTGGAATCGACCCGGGATCGACATCTCGGAGAAGAACGATGTTCTCGGAGAGGAGGGCCTGCTTTTTCCGGTAGTTCCAGATTTCCAGAACGAGCGGGGATGCGAGTTGATGGTCCTCAAGGCCTGTGGCGGCCTTCCAGCACTCTTGGAAGCCGGAGAGCTTGCCATTTGCACGCTGCTCCGAGTCGGCATGGAATTCGCATTTGGAACACTTTGACGCCCCGATAGGCGTGGGGATTTTCGATCCGCCAACGCAGGCCTTCGCCCAGCGCTCGGCACGCTGTGTAAATGTCTCACCATCGTAATCGAGCGAAAGAATCGAGGCGACTTGCTGGGAGACATCGTGCTTCTTCAACAGACCGCTGGTCAGCACGGCCTCGGGCACGGCACTGGGCGTGGAGACGACGGGATTGCCTCGTTCGTCGCGCCGACAAAAGAAAAGCGAATTGATGCCGTCGATGGGCGCCACGGCGGCCTTGTTGACCAGCAAAAGATGGGGAGTGACCTGCCATTCCGGGTGAGCTTGGCGAATGACGAATGTCTGGAAAGCGATATCGTGGAGATAAGGAAGCCAAGAGGCGCGGATTTCGTTCCTTCCATTCATGATCGCTTTGGTCTCATCCTTTTCGTCGTAGGATTTCGATTTCACCTCGATCAAATCGATATGGTTTCCTGTCTTCACCAAGATGTCGGCACGAATAAAAAAATCCCCATGGCAAAAGGCGGCTTCGTGGATCGTCACTTTCGAAGCTGCAAGCAGGCTGTCGGTCTGGGCAAGAGCGTCCTCGCGATTCAGTGTATCTACCAATTCGCCGGGGAAAATCCTTCTGGAAAGTTCGCCCACTTGGAATCCCCCCTCGGCGAGCGATTTCAAAAATTCGTTGTCAGAATTCTTGTTGGCATAGGATTGGGGGTTGTTTGCATAGAAAATTTTGGTCGGGCAATCGAAGCCCAAGCGATAACGAGACTTGGTGAGGAGTGGCATAAGAGTGGCGAGTAGGCGGATGATCTAAACCGGCGCTGTCAGGTAAACAGGAAGGCGAATGTTTGCTTGATCACTGAAAGGGATACCTCTTTACAAATGAGCCACTTTGCCCAGGAAATGGGGCAGAAGATAAAATTCATGATCGACCAGAAGAGACTCCCGTGAATGGTGTATCCGATCATGGCCGTGGCCGTGCAGAGAATGATGTAAAGAAATCTCCTCATGGGGTGGCGGTGAGCTTGCTGGTAACGAGTGGCGGGTTGGAAAAGGACGTAGGCAGAAGTAGGAAGGATGAAATGGCGGCTTGAGGTCGGTCTCTCAACGCTTTTGGAATTTTAGATTCTGGATTGGCCGCCGTAAACAGGCAATTCAACGAGCGGTTGAATTCGCCTGCTCAACGGTCGAAAAGCGGGGGCGGTGGTTGAAAAAAGTTAGAAGGAAGGAGTAGGAAGGTAGCATCCGTCGTCGCGCTGAGCGGCTACGGCTGACAAGGAGGATACGCTGAAAGGCTGAAATCTGAGAGGCTGAAAATCCGTGAAGCCGCTGTGGCGTGTAGCGGATAAAAAGTGGAGGGATGCTCTCCAATCTGCTTCGAGAGGCGCTCTGCGAGCATCAGGAGGAGTCGGCGGTCATAGACACGCCGCTACAAAAGGGGTCTCGACGCTCGTCTCTCGGCTCTCGACGCTTTTGTAATTGTTAGATTTTAGAATCGATCATTTCTGGTTGAGGGTGGCAGCTTCGGCGATGCGTTGGCTCCATATGGCGATGAGCGGTTGCCAGTCGCAACGGTCGGCGGCCTCCAGAGCTGCGAAGTAGAGGGCACGGGCCTCTTCATTATCTGGAGCGAGATTGACGAGGGGAAAATCGAGGCGGCGCAATAACTCGGCGAGAAAGACGCGGATTGTGCGTCCATTGAAATCCCGGAATGGATGGATGCTGAGAAACCGGCCTTCGGCAAATGCGAGGAACTCCAAGGCGAGCTCCATGTCATCGGTCGTCGCACCGTCCCATCGCGCTTGCAAATCGAGCGCGTAGTCCCGCATGAGCATCGGCAATTGGTGCGGCGCGGGTGGCGTCAATGGCCCAACCGAGACTTCAACACTGCGCCATTTTCCTGCCCAATCTGGTGTGAGGTCGCCACAGATGCGACGATGGAACTCAAGAATCAGATTTCCATCCAAAGGCGAGCTACGAAATTCCTCCGCCTGCACCGACTCCTCCAGGTGTGTGACTCGCTCGCCGAGAAGGGGAGCTAATTGGGAGTAGTTGAGGATGCCAAATGCTGTTTCAACAAAGCGGGTGGCTCTGTCTGGGCGTGTATCGCGCGAATCGTCTGGATGTCCACCGGTTCCCTCTCGAAGGCCATGCTGCGAGCCACATTCAGAGGAATGGC
>JBIPMR010000099.1:0-8746 GCA_044369025.1 Luteolibacter sp. | reverse complement strand
GACCACCGATGAATACGGCGGAGGCGCTGGAGGCGGCGGAGAACGGGACGGTGCTGCCGGACTTGGGGATGGCGGCGATGCTGCGCTGCCGGGTGCGCTATTTCACGGATGGCGCGGTGATCGGGAGCAAGGAATTTGTGAACGAGGCGTTCGCGGCGGCACGGGAGCGGTTCTCGGTGAAGCGGAAGGACGGCGCGCGGCGAATGCGGGGGAGTGGCGCGCCGGCGGCGGGGGTGCTGTGGAGTGTGCGTGACCTGCGGATGAGGATATGATCATCAGGATTTTTTCCCAGCACCGATGGCTGGGAACCGATGAATCCGGTTGCCGAGGGAGAAGTGCGGGCATTTAGTGGTTGGGTGATTGAACGGAAGGAAAAAGGCACGCTGGCGCGATCGGGAAATTTTGTGGTGCTTCTCGGGGCGTTGGTTCTTGTCGTCGCGGGGCTGAGGGCGGCGCAGGGATTTTTCCTGCCGGTGCTGCTGGCGTTTTTCGTGGCGACGGTGAGTTTTCCAATCACCAACTCGCTGCGGAAACGGGGGGTGCCGCGCAGCTTGGCGGTGTTGCTGACGGTTTTGTTCGATTTCGCCTTCATTGCCGCAATCATCCTGCTTGGCGCTACCTTGGTGGGCGATTTGCAGCGAAAGTGGGACCTGCGGTATGCCACCCAGCTCTCCCAACAGGTGCGCAGTGGATCCGAGTCGCTGGCGGCGCAGCTTGAAAAATGGGGCGTCGCCGATGCGAAGGAGAAGATCCAGATGGCGGTGGAGAACAATCTATCGAATTTGCAGGATATTCGTTTTGAAAAAATCTGGGATGTGAGCACCGGGGTGCTCAGTCAGGTGGTCGGGTTTTTCGGGACTTCGCTGGTGGTGGTGATACTAACGATTTTCATGTTGTCGGAGGCGCGGATGTTCGGCCGGCGGTTGGAGGCGATCAGCCAGGCGCGAGGGCCTAACATCGCACGGATGTTGAGTGCCACCCGCGACATCCAGCGGTATCTGGCGATCAAGACCGTCGTCAGCCTGGCAACCGGCCTGCTGGCCGGCTTGCTGTGTTGGGCGGCGGGTTTGGATTTTTATGTCCTGTGGGGCATTCTCGCTTTCGCGCTCAACTTCATTCCGGTAATCGGTTCGATCGTGGCCGGGGTGCCGCCGGTGATCCTCGCACTGCTGATCGCCGGGTTGCCGAATGCGCTGCTGGTGGCGGGCGGTTACCTGGTGATCAACAATTTCCTGGGGAATTTCCTCGAACCGATTTTGGTGGGTCGGCGGTTTGGGATTTCCACCTTGGTGGTGGTGATGTCGGTGCTGTTCTGGGGATGGGTCTGGGGGCCGCTCGGGATGCTTTTGGCGGTGCCGCTGACGATGATGTTGAAGGTGATGTTAGACGGCAGCGAGGAATTCCGTTGGATCGCGGTGGCGATTTCCGCGGAGCAGCCGGATGCGGTGGCCGACCTGTTGGAAATCAAACAGGCATCGATGAAGGCGGAAATGGAACAAAATGCCGCCGAGAATTTTACCGCCCCCGAGACGCAGGCGGGCAGCTGATTGGCGAGCCAATCCGCGCTGCCCTTTTCAGATCAATTCGGCGGCGATGGGATCGACCAAGGCGCGCCCGCGATGAATCAGCGTGAGGCGGTCACCGTCGAGGTGAAGCAAGCCTTCGTCTGCCAGATGATTCGCGCGTTGCAGGGCTTCCGGGCTGAGCAGGGAAATGGAAATGCCTTCTTTGGTGCGCAGGCCGAGGGCGATTCGTTCAAGCCGGCGGGCTTCGTCATCGAGGGTTTCGGATTCCGTCAGGGCGTGACCGATGGCTTGCACCTGCATGACATAGCGAGCGGTGTCGGCGACGTTTTTGGAGCGGACGGAGTCGATGGTGGAGACGGCGGACGGCCCGAGTCCGAGGTAGTCCTCGCCGCGCCAGTAGCCGCGGTTGTGCGATGAGTGGTGGGCGGGTTTTGCGTAGTTGGAGGTTTCGTAGTGGTCGTAACCGGATGCGGTTAGCAACTCATCCGCGAGTTGGAAATACTCCGCGTCGTGGTCCTCGTTCTCGCGCATTTCGCCGCGGCGGAGGGATTCGAAAAAGGCGGTGTCTTCTTCGTAGGTGAGGTTGTAGGCGGACACGTGATCCGGATCCAACGAAATGGTGTGGCGCAGGGTTTGCTCCCAATCGTCCTTGGACTGGCCGGGGATGGAGAACATCAGGTCGATGTTGATGGACGGGATGCCCGCCTCGCGCAGGATGGCGACGGATTCGGCGGCCTGCGCGACCGAATGTTCGCGCCCGAGGATTTCCAGGACATGCGGGGTGAATGACTGGATGCCGAGTGAGACGCGTGTCACGCCGAGCTCGCGGAAGAGTCTGGCCTTCGCCCAATCGAAAGTCGCGGGGTTCGCTTCGAGGGTGACTTCATCGAGTTTTGAAAAATCCATCCGCGCGTGCAGGGCGTTGAACAACCGGGTGAGATGGCCGGGCGAGAGCATGCTGGGCGTGCCGCCGCCGAGATAGAGGGTGCGCGGCGGAGTGGTTAGCCGGGATTCCGCCTCCGCGGCGAGGGCATCCACGAAGCTGCCGATTGGAGTGGTGCCGGGCGTGTGCTTGTAAAAGGAACAATACGGACAGACGCGGTGGCAGAAGGGGATGTGGAGGTATAACAACACGATCTAACTACCAGCTTGTTGGACGTGTGAGATGTAGCGGGCCACTGCCGAGCGGATCATTTCCGCGACGTTCGCCTCGGGTCGGGCGAAGGGCGGGACAAACCAGGGGTAGGAGCCGAGAAGGTCGGTGAGCACGGCGATTTCGCCATCGCAGGTATGTCTGCCACAGCCGATGCCGATGGTGGGCACGGCAATCAGTTCGGAGATGTGGCGCGCGGTATCCGGAATGATGGATTCGAAAACCATCGAGAACACCCCCGCCTCTGCCAATGCTTCGGCGCCCTCGCGGATTGCTTCGGCCTGCTCGGGGGTTTTGCCTTTTTTGTGATAGCCGCCTTCTTCGATCACGCGCTGCGGCAGCATGCCGAGATGGCCCATGACGGGAATGCCGGCGGCGGTGATCGCCCGGACTTTTTCCGCCTGGCGGATGCCGCCTTCGAGTTTCACCGCTTCCGCACCTGCCGCGACGAGGCGGCGGGCGGTGTCGAGCGCCTGGGCGGGCGTGTCGTAGGTGTGGATCGGCAGATCGCCGACGATCAGCGCCTGGGGCCTGGCGCGGGCCACGGCGGCGACGTGGTGGAGCATGTGCGCGAGGGTGACGTGCGTGGTGTCGGGAAAACCGAGGACCACCATGCCCAACGAATCGCCGACGAGCAGCAAATCGATCCCGCTTTCATCGAGCAGGCGCGCGCTGGGGTAGTCGTAAGCGGTCAGTGCCGTGATGGGGAGGCCACCTTTGCGGGATCGGATGGATTCGGCTTTTTGAAGGGAGGTCACGTTGGCTTTGACGCTTGGAAACTAAAAAGCCCCCGCTTTGGGGGCGGAGGCTTGAAATAGATGGCGACCCGTAAGGGAGTCGAACCCTTCTTGCCAGGATGAAAACCTGGAGTCCTAACCGATAGACGAACGGGTCGTAAGTCGCGGTTGCGGGCGGAAAAGAACCCGAATCGACCGGGGTGTGCAAGGTTTTTTTGGGTAAAATTTCAGGGGGATCGCAATCATGCCAGAAATGAGCCTGTTTCCTGGGATTAACCCGAATGCTGGCTTGTCAATCGGGGGAGGATTTCTACCGTCGCTTCCGTCCGTCCCTGCAAAAAGGCGCGGATTCATTTTTTGAATCTATGAATACAACTCGACTCGCTCAAGCCGCCAATGAAGCCCGTGGTCTCGCCATGGATGCCGTCCACGCCTGCAATTCCGGCCACTTGGGCCTTCCGCTCGGCTGCGCCGAAATCGGTGCGGTGTTGTTTGGCGAGTCGATGCGTTATTTTCCCGACGCCCCGAAATGGCTCAACCGCGATCGCTTCGTGCTCTCGGCCGGTCACGGGTCGATGTTCATCTACAGTTGGCTGCATCTCGCCGGCTACGCGGTTTCGCGCGACGATGTGAGAAATTTCCGCCGCCTCCATTCGATCACTCCGGGTCATCCCGAATTTCACGAAACGCCGGGTGTCGAAGCGACCACCGGGCCGCTCGGCCAGGGGGTGGGCAATGCGGTGGGTTACGCGCTTTCCGGGAAACGCGCCGCCGCGCTTTATAACACCGCCGGGCATGCGATCATCGATCACCACGTCTTCGCGATTCTGGGCGACGGCTGCCTTCAGGAAGGGGTGGCGAAAGAGGCGATCGCCTTTGCGGGACACAACGGTCTCGATAACCTGATCCTCATTTATGATTCCAACGACGTGACTCTCGACGCGATGGCCGTCTTGACGCAAGGCGAGGACGCCGAGCAATACTTCACTTCCCAGCGTTGGGACGCCGTCACCATCGATGGCCACGATCTCGGTGCCATCGCCGCCGCGATCGAAACCGCGAAGTCTAACGACAACGGCCGGCCCAAGGTCATCATCGCCAAAACCCTCATCGGCAAGGGCATTCCGGAAGTGGCCGGCACGGCCAAGGGCCACGGTGAAGGCGGGGCGAAATTCATCGATGCCGCGCGCACGGGTCTCGGGCTTCCAGCCGACGAGCACTTCTTTGTTTCCGAGGAGACCCAAACCTATTTCGCCGAAAAGAAAGCCGCGTCGAAAGTCGTTTTCGAAGCCTGGCAAGCGACCTACGATGCATGGGCCGCCGCCAATCCCGAACTCGCCGCCGCGCTCACCGCCGGCATCGCGAACTCGGTGCCGCTCGATCTGAGCGCGCAGATCCCCGCTTTCGCCGCGGATTACAAGGACGCCACCCGCTCGGCCGGCGCGACGGTGATCAACGCGGTGGCCAAGGCGGTTCCCCATTTCCTCACCGGCAGTGCCGACCTTTTCGGCTCTACCAAAAACTATCTGAAGGACGGCGGCGACTTCTCTTCCTCCAATCCCCTCGGAAAAAACATCTGGTTCGGCATCCGCGAGCATGCGATGGGCGCGATCTGCAACGGCATCGCCTACGACGGCCTGTTCCGCGCGAGTGGCGCGACCTTCCTGGTGTTCGCCGACTACCTGCGGGGCTCGATCCGCCTCGCCGCGCTCTCCGGGCTGCCGGTCTCCTACATTTTCACCCATGACTCGGTGGGCGTCGGTGAGGATGGTCCGACCCACCAGCCGGTAGAAACAGTTAGCGGACTGCGGGTGATTCCGAATCTCGACGTGATCCGCCCCGGCGATGCCGAGGAGACGGCCGGTGCTTTCGTGGCGGCGATGAGCCGCACCGATGGGCCTACCGCGCTGATTCTGACCCGCCAGGCGATCCCGCTGATGAATGATCTATCCGTCGATGAGCGCCGCGACGGTGTGCTGCGCGGCGGTTACATTTCCCGCAAGGAATCCGGCGCGCTGACCGCCATTCTGCTCGCCACCGGTTCCGAGCTGCAACACGCGATGGCCGCTGCGGCCGAGCTGGGCGACGGCGTGCGCGTGGTTTCGCTGCCCTGCTTCGAACGCTTCGACCGCCAGAGCGCGGAATATCGCGAAAGCGTGCTGCCGAAAGCCGTCACCAAGCGCATCGCGATCGAGGCGGGCGTCAGCGGCCTCTGGTGGAAATACGTCGGCAGCGAAGGCAAGGTCCTCGGCATCGACCGCTTCGGCATGAGCGCCCCGGGAGACGTGGCGATGAAGGAACTCGGCATGACCAAGGAGCACGTCATCGCCGCCGCGCAAGCTTGATTCGTTAGAAAACAAAAAGGCCTGGCGCGAACCGCGCCAGGCCTTTTTCGTGGGCTCAAATCGAGGCGAGAATGGCGTTGAGCGTGGCGCTCGGGCGGAGCGCGGCGTTGGCCTTGGCTTCGTTCGGCAGGTAGTAGCCGCCGAGATCGACCGGGTGGCCCTGCACGGCTAACAACTCCTCGACGATGCGGGCTTCGTGGGTGAAGAGCTGCTCGGCGACCGGGGTGAAGATGGCCTTCAGTTCGGCGTCGTCGTTTTGGGCGGCGAGGGCCTGGGCCCAATAGAGCGCCAGATAGAAGTGGGAGCCGCGGTTGTCGATGGTGCCGAGTTTGCGGCCGGGGGAGCGGTCGAATTCGAGGAATTTGCCGGTGGCGGCGTCGAGGGTGTCGGCGAGCACTTTGGCTTTCGGCAGGCTGAAGGTTTCGCTGATGTGTTCGAAGGACGGGGCGAGGGCGAAGAACTCGCCGAGGGAATCCCAGCGCAGGTAATTTTCCTGGGTGAACTGCTCGACGTGTTTCGGGGCGGAGCCGCCGGCGCCGGTTTCGAACAGGCCGCCGCCGTTCATGAGGGGAACGATGGAGAGCATCTTGGCGGAGGTGCCGACTTCGAGGATGGGGAAGAGGTCGGTGTTGTAGTCGCGCAACACGTTGCCGGTGACGGAGATGGTGTCGAGGCCCTGGACGATGCGCTCTAACGAAAAAGTGCAGGCCTCGGCGGGCGGGAGGATGCGGAGGTCGAGGCCGGTGGTGTCGTGGTCCTTCAGATAGGTTTCGACCTTGGCGATGATTTGGGCGTCGTGGGCGCGGTTCTTGTCGAGCCAGAAGACGGCGGGATCGCCGGAGGCGCGGGCGCGTTTGACGGCGAGTTTCACCCAGTCCTGGACGGGGGCGTCCTTGGTCTGACAGGCGCGCCAGATGTCGCCGGCTTGCACTTCGTGGGAGAGCAGGACCTTGCCGGCGGAGTCGGTGACCTTGACGGTGCCGGCGGCGGGGATTTCGAAGGTTTTGTTATGCGAGCCGTATTCTTCGGCGGCTTGGGCCATCAGGCCGACGTTGGGGACGGAGCCCATGGTCTTGGGATCGAGCGCGCCGTGCTTTTTGCAGAAGTCGATGGTGGCTTGGTAGATGCCGGAGTAGCAGCTGTCCGGAATCACCGCCAGGGTGTCGGCTTCCTTGCCGGCGGCGTTCCACATTTTCCCGCCGCCGCGGATCATGGCGGGCATCGAGGCGTCGACGATGACATCGCTCGGGACATGCAGGTTGGTGATGCCCTTGTCGGAATTGACCATTGCGAGGGCGGGGCCGTTCTGATAGGCCAGCCGGATGTCGGCCTCGATTTCCGCCTTCTTGTCGGCGGGGAGTTTGTCGAGTTTGGCGACGAGGTCGCCGAAGCCGTTTTTGAAATCGACGCCGAGTTCCCTGAGGGTGGCGGCGTGTTTGGCGATGAGGTCCTTGAAGAACACCTCAACGGCGTGACCGAAGATGATCGGGTCGCTGACCTTCATCATGGTGGCCTTCATGTGGAGCGAGAACAGCACGTCGTCAGCCTTGGCCCTGGCGATCTCGTTGGCGAGAAAATCGACCAGGGCGGCCTTGCTCATGAAGGTGGCGTCGAGGATTTCGCCGGCTTTGAGCGGGGTCGATGCCTTGAGGAGTTGGACGCTGCCGTCGCTGCCGATGAATTCGATTTTCACATCGGTGGCGGCCGGGACGCAGACGGATTTTTCGTTGGAGTAGAAATCGCCGTGGCCGTCCATCGAGGCGACGGAGGTTTTGGAATCGGCGGACCATTTGCCCATCGAGTGCGGGTGCTTTTTGGCGTAGTCCTTGACCGCTTTCGGCGCACGGCGGTCGGAGTTGCCTTCGCGGAGAACCGGGTTCACGGCGCTGCCCATGACTTTCGCGTAGCGGGCTTTGATGTCCTTCTCGGCGTTGGTGGCGGGATTTTCCGGGAGGTTGGGGAGGGCGTAGCCTTTTGATTGAAGCTCGGCAATCGCGGTCTTGAGTTGGGGGACGGATGCCGAGACGTTGGGGAGCTTGATGATGTTCGCTTCGGGCTTGAGGGTGAGCGCACCCAGTTCGGCGAGGTGGTCGCCGATTTTCTGGCCGTCGGTGAGGAAATCGGGAAATTGGGCGATGATCCGTCCGGCGAGCGAGATGTCGCGGGTTTCGACGGTGATGCCCGAGTGTTTGGTGAAGGCCTGGACGATCGGCAGGAACGAATAGGTTGCGAGAGCCGGGGCTTCGTCGGTTTTGGTGTAGATGATGGTAGGGGTCTCGGACATGATCTTGGCGTGGTGGAGGACAGGCAGGCGTGTAGGGCATTGCCACCCTCGGGTCAAAAGCAATTGCTTGGCCAGGTGGCGAATGAAATCGAGCCGGTGGCGAAGGTGGAGCCGCGGTCCCGGGCAAGGCGTTTCAAGGCTTTTCGGCGAAGTGATGAATGCCTTGCCTGAGGTTGTGAATAACTTGGGGAAAATTCCCAAAAGCTGCTGGGGACACCTGGTGTGAGGGGCGGAAGCGGATTTTTGTAAAATCGGGACTGAGCGGAATCCCTTGCGTGGCGGAAGCCGCGCGCGCGGCTTATTCACCTGCAAGCTTTCGGTTTTAAGCGGACGATTGAATTTCAAGGTTTTGAAAATCAATGCTTTGAGATTCTTATTCGCAGGCAGCGTCACTTGTTCACCCGTTATTCACAGCGCGGGATGCGAGCTGGCCGCCTTCGTGCTCCGCGCCCTCGGCGCGGGAAAAGTTGGGGAAACCCGCTGCGGATTGCTTAAGAAATCCGTTGTGAATAACTTGGGAAGATCCCTCAATTGCATGCCGCGATTGCTTTTGGAATCAAGGATTGCCGGGCTGGTTGGCAAGCTGCGTGGCGCTCTCGTGCGAAGTGGAGCGGCATTCTTGATGAAATGGGACGGGAGCTGGGAGAAACTAAGGGTGGCGAGACCTCTTTGAGCTTTACGGGTTGGCCTGATCGATTCAC
>JBIPMR010000772.1:0-2837 GCA_044369025.1 Luteolibacter sp. | reverse complement strand
CACGGTTTCCGCGATCAACATCAACGCCGCCCCAGGCACGGCGTTGCTCCGCTTCCGCCTCGATAATTCCGGAAATTTCAACGTCGTGAACGCCGGGGCTCACTTGAACATCGGGACCGCCATCAACGAAAGCGGTGTCCGGACGCTCACCAAAACGGGTGCCGGACGTCTCACGCTCGGCGCGGCCAACACCTTCAGCGGCGGGGTCGTACTCAGCTCTGGCACCCTCGCGCTCGGCAGCCCCTTGGCGCTCGGTAGCGGCGGACTCACCCTCAACGGTGGCACCTTGGCGTCCGTGACTTCCGTCCGAACCATCACCAACCCTGTGACCGTCGGCGGTGACTTCACCCTTGGCGGCCTGGGGCAATCCCTGACGATCAACGGCACGGTGGATCTCGGGGCCAGTAGCCGCATCATCACCCTCAACGACTCCGCCACGATTGGCAGTGAAATCTCGAATGGCGCGCTCACCGTGGAGGCCGGAAGCCGCACGCTCACGCTTTCCGGCAACTCGACCTATGACGGCGCCACTTTCGTCTCCTCCGGCACGCTCCTGCTCACCGGCGCGCTCGACAACACCGCGGTCAGCGTGGGCGCCAGCGGCACCATCGGCGGCACCGGCTCGCTCAATGGCTCGCTGGCATTTGACGGAAATTCCACGCTCACCGTGGCCGACCTCACCGATGCCCTGACCATTGCCGGAAGCGTCACTTTCGCCAGCGGATTCGGCATCAACAACCTCACCGGGATTGACTGGGACGCGCTCGACTTCGACACGCCTTACACCATCTTGAACAACGGCACGGATTTCAGCGCCGCCGGGCTGGACAATTTCGGACTCGCCAACGCCGTAAGCATCGGAGCGCTCGGACGGCAGGCATACTTTCAGACCGGCAGCCTTCAGGTCGTCGTCATCCCGGAGCCAACCGCCGCCCTGCTCGGCAGTCTCGGCCTGCTCGCCCTACTTCGCCGCCGCCGCCGGATCTGAAAAACTCCAAACTAGACAAAATCAAAATTCGTTCACCAGAACGCAAAACCCCTAATTTAAAACAACCCAAAATCATAAAGCCATGAAACCCATCCGTTCCCGCTACCTCCACCAGTTCCAGCTCGCCGCAGCACTGCCGATGATCTGGGCACTCCCATCCCATGCCGCACAACTCGTCAACTGGGACATTCCAACAGCCACGGCAACCACCGCGCTCACCTCATCCGTGGCCACCGGTCTGAGTGCCTCGCCGATCAGCCTCAGCAGTGGCCTTACTTTGAACTCGGCCAGCTTGTTATGGCGGACCCGTGGTTACACCAGCACCACCCGCTACATCACCTTTTCCATCACCGCCACGCCGGGCAACACCGTCACTCTCGAGTCGCTGATCTTTACCGCCAACGCTCAGGCGGGCACGGGCGGAGCATGGACCGCACCCAGCCTGAAGCTGGAGCACAGCACGGATGCCACCTTCGCCAGCGGCGTGGTCGAAGCGGGCAGCCTGAGCCTCGGCCCGAACCTGGCGTCCGCCACAGGCACACCCGTCACCGCAGACTCTGCCACCTTTCTCGCGACCGATCTGGTCATCAACCCAGGCGAAACCTATCATTTCCGACTGGTCGGGCTCGGCGCGACCGGCGCCACCACCAACAGCAACATGATCTCCTACAACTCAGCCAACGACATGCAGCTCAACGGCACCGTGGTGACCAGTTCTGCGGATCTCGTCTGGGCCGGTAGCGACGGAGCCAACTGGAACAGCAGCGAGTCGAACTTCACCAATGCTGGAAATCCCTCCACCTTTGCCACCAACGACAACGTCACCGTTGAAACCGCCGGTGCCATCCAGATCGATGCCGGTGGCATCAACGCGGGCGTGCTCAACCACAGCAGCGCGGCCGGCACCACCACCCTTGCCGGCGGCGACCTCACGGTTGCCACCCTGAACAAGACCGGAGCCGCCACCCTGGCGGTGGATTCACCGCTCACGCTTTCCACCGGGCTCGGCGTGACCCAGCTGGCAGGCGGCAGCTTGTCCCTCCTGGCCGGAAGTAGTTTCACGACCGCCAGCCTGAGCCTGTCCGGTGGCGCGGTTTTACAAACTGCCGCCGGGTCGTCCTTCACCAGTGCCGGGATCAACACGCTTGGAACGGGCGGCGGCACCATTTCGAATGATTCCGACATCTCGCTCGCCAACATTTCCAACGCCGTCCCCGGCGCACCTCTGACTAAATCCGGTGGCGGCATCCTCACCTTGAGCGGCATCGGCACCCAGATCACCGGGCCGGTCAATCTGGACATTGCCGCCGGCTCCGTGGTGGCGAACGGTCCGGTCGGCAGCGCCCGCCAGATCAACGTGAGCGGCACTAACACGTTTGACGGACCTCTCACTCTCAACGGGCCGGTCCTCATGCTCCACGGTTCGACCGTCTCGGGTTCCAGCTCGATCCTCGTGACCGGCGCCACTTCGTCGATCACCTCGCGGTTCAATCTCGGGCGCGCGGACGTCAACGTTCCCGTCATCCTTTCGAGTAATCTCAACGTCGAGTCTCCCAGCGGCAACAACGACCTCTATCTGAACTCCCCGGTCAGCGGCGCTTTCAATCTCACCAAAAATGGCAACGGAGTCGTGGAACTCACCGCGTCTAACAGTTACGTCGCCACCAACATCGTGGCGGGAACACTGCGCCTGGCCACCGGCGGCAGCCTGGGGTCCGGCGACGTGACGATCGCCACCACGCTGCAATTCAACCAGGCGGATGCGATCACCGTGGCCAACACCTTGTCCGGTGCCGGAGTCGTCCGCATGACCGGCGGCGGCAGCGTGACCCTGACTGGCACCAACACC
>JBIPMR010000771.1:0-2838 GCA_044369025.1 Luteolibacter sp. | reverse complement strand
GTTGGCATACAGGACTTGGCTTACTTGATACGGGGACGGCGGGCAAGGCTGGGGTGATGATGTAAAAACCACTTTCCCCGGAGACCGTAACGGCCCCCGGGGAATTTCAAACGTGTGGTTCTTCAATCAGGCGGCGGCCTTTGCGAGGCTCGTCG
This sequence comes from Luteolibacter sp., assembly GCA_044369025.1. Taxonomy (GTDB): domain Bacteria; phylum Verrucomicrobiota; class Verrucomicrobiia; order Verrucomicrobiales; family Akkermansiaceae; genus Luteolibacter. The sequence continues at coordinate 2,683 of JBIPMR010000771.1, read as the reverse complement.
GCTCAGCCTCGATTTCGCGGGTGGTGCTCGCGGGAATCGTGACCCGCATCGGCATGATGACGCAGAAGCGACCGGAGGGGTGGCGGCAGATTCCGGGGCTGAGTTCGTCGCTGAAACAGAGAGTGCTGCCGATTTCCAAGGCGTCGGCCAGGTAACGCGCGTTGAACGCGATCACCGGCGGGCTGCCGTGGATTTCGACGGGCACTTGCATGGTGGACGAGTGGCCGTTGGCATCGCGATGGCTCAGGGTGAGTTGACCGCGCTTGTGCCAATCGAGCCGAACGGAGGCTTGGTCTTTGCCAACAGACCGCAGCCAGGCGATGACGCCCGGTTTGCGGTCGTGCGGGATGACTGCCATCTGGTCCGAGCATGCCGGGATGACCTGTTTGTAATTCGGGTAATTGCCGATGAGCGGCTTTGCCACCAATTGGTGTCGTCCGCAGTGGATGGCCACATGACGCTTTTCCGGATCCTTGTGATCGATCCAGGTGACGGCGGCTGGCCCGGTGGTGAAATCCGGGTGGCCGAGGATGTGACAGGCCGCAAGAGGCAGGACGAACGACTGTGCCGGCACGGTGGCCGGACAACAGGCGAGGCGTTTGCCGTCGGTAGCGACCAGACGTCCGCCGTCCTCGGGCGTGAACAACACGCCATTTAGGATCTGGCGGGTGATGTCGGTGGATGCACAACCGGCGACGCTGGCCAATCCTTCCATGGTGGCGGGCGGCAGTTCTGTTACGGTGCCGATGGTGAGCGGCCGTGATGGGAGTTCGATTGGGTCGAGGGTTGGATAGGCGGATGTCGCGGTGATGCCGCCGCACTGGAGGGTGAGACGGATTTCACGTGAGCGTTTGCCGCCGCCTGTAACCATCGTGACGTTGCTGCCCTTGTCCGCGCGGCAAGCAGCGTCCATCGCTGCGGGCGGGATCAGGAAGCACGCGGATTCGGTGGGTTGATCGGAGATCTGCGTTTCGAGCCAGTGATCGAGATCAGTGGCTGCGAGCTGGACGCCGTTCTGCCCGGCGGTGAGCATCAGATGCTGGAGTGCCGGGAGCTTGCAGCGCAGATGCTTCAAGCGGCCGAAGAGGCGCTTCGCATCACGCAGGGTGTTGGATGGGATGTTCATAAGTTTATTAGTGTTCAGTTTTCAGGAAAGAGAAAGAGCCAAAGAACAGCGCGGGGGCGCGATCCTTTGGCTCATTTCAGCTTTCAGTTTTCAGCGTTTCAGCTTTTACCCGATTGGTTTGATGTAGGCGTTGACGCCGACAACGACGGGCTTGCCGTCAATGCGGGCTTCGGTTTCCTTGTTGCCGTTGCTGCTGGCGACGGTGAGCGTCTTACCGGTGGCGGACGGTCGTGGCGCGTGCAGCGGGATTTCGATGTGGAGGACGTTGTCCTTGATGGTGGTTTTCATGGGGATCAATGAGGCTATTGGTTAGGAGTTATTGGTTATTGGTGGGGAGAAGAAACAGGTGATCGGCCTCAATCCATTCGACGGGTTGGAAGAACAGACCGGGGACCATCGCTTTGATGCGGACCCGTGAGCAGTCGTCGGGTGCTTCGATGACGAAGCGCTCGTATTTTTCGTCGCCCGGATCCTGCCATTCCGGCACGATTTGCACGCGGTCACCGACCTTGAGGGGTTCGGTGCCGCTTCGGGGGATGGGCTGTTTCATGAGTTCAATCGAGTTGGTCTTCCCAGTGGAGGATCACGATGTTGCCTGCGGCGATGCCGAGACAGTGGACGGTTTCCTCATTCCATCGGCTTTCGTCCGGGCTGGACCCGGCGGACCAATCGTCAATGCATTGTTGTTTTCCGGCGATGATGGCAGCTTCCAAATCGGCGGCCTCGACGGAAGCGATATGGATGGTGCCGCCGCCACCGGATTCCTGACAGAATACGGTGAAGGTAGTAGCAGGAATGTTCATGAACGGAGGTAGGTGGTGTCCTTGCGTTGGAAGAGGCTGTGGGCTTCTTCTTCGGTGAGTCCGATGAACTCGGACGGCTGGAACGAGACTTCGTCGGGGAAGAACGAGAACAGGGTTTTGGTGGAGCCATCCTCGAAGGTCGCGATGACCTCGGGTATGGGATCGAACATGCCTTCCGGCATTGGCCGGGGCATGGGAGTGATGATGACGCTTTTGATTTTCATGGGGTTGGTTGTTGTTGGGGTGAATGGGAGGAAAACGAAAAGGCCGCCACGGATTCCCCAATTGGGGAAAGATCCTAGGCGGCCCGGGTGGGTGCCGATTAGCGGCGGGTTAGGGTATTCTGACCTTGGTAGGGCACTCACTCGTTGTCGGTCTTCAAACGAAGGCCGCGTATAGCTGGTGCGGGCTTGGGTTGAAATATTTGTTGAGGGCCGGACACAGCCAGCCCTCCATTCCTTCGTCCGTCCCGTTCTCCGCGCGATACCAAGTGCCGCCCAGTTCTGGACGCAGCATGGTAAGCTGGTGCTTAGCCCCCGGGAACCTTTCTGGGGATCCAAGGAGTTGGATGCCGTCAGCGAGCGCTCTTTCAAGCACCCCGTCCTCCGCCATCCAGTATTCCAGGATTTCGTTGATCCCGCAGACAAACGGCTCTTGCCGTAGTTCTACTGCCGGGTCGTCGAAGACCCAGCACTTTCCTTTTTTCTCAATGCTGAGCGTTATGATTTGATTCATTCTTTTTGTGGTTGTGAAC
>JBIPMR010000770.1:0-2839 GCA_044369025.1 Luteolibacter sp. | reverse complement strand
CCAAAAAATCCTCGACCTCGGATTCCGCATTGAGCTGGGAGATCCGCCGGCAGTTTTCTTCGAGTTTGGCCATCCGTTGGCGGGCCTCGGGTGCCAGTTTGTCGACCATCGCGAGCCTTTGGGATTCCTCCGCCGAGCGCGACTGTTGCCGTGACTCGGCCTCTACCAGGCGCTGGAACCGCGGGCTGGTAGCGAGCGCGTAAAGGTAGGCGGCTTCCGCGCCGAGCCCCAGCAACCAGAATCCCGGATGGCCGAAGCCGAGGATCGCCATGCCGGCCAGCGTGATCGCGTTGAGCGGCAGCCGCCCGATCACGGGGATGTCGGGCGCGGCTAAAAACGCGGCTTTGAGGTTGCGGAACACGCGGGTGATTAGTTTCCGGCGCGGCCGCGTTGCCAACTGGCCAGCAGATTGTTGATGACCTCGGCGCGCGGCGTGTCGCTGATCGCGCCGACGTCGATCTTCAGTCCGAACCGCTCGTAGAGCACGAACGGGCTTTCGGGAAATTTGATCGGCACCGCGGTGTTGCCGGGGCGGAAGCCGTGCTTGAGCGACTCGCGCTGGACCGGTTCGCTGAGCAGGAAATCCAGGAACTCCTCGGCTGCGCGGCGTTGTTCGGGGCTGCTGACGGCGGTATCGAGCACGTAATAGGGGTTGTCGTTCCAGGCGTTTTGTTTCGGGTAAGCGACACGCAGCTCACCCCAGCGGCCCTCGGCGCTTTTGAGGTAATCGATCACCACGCTCTCATAAACGAACAGCGCGTCGAAGCTGGACGGACCGCGCAGGACCATGTCGCGCATCATGTTGCCGGTAGAATTCGACATGCCGGTGGTCGCCGACTCGACGCTGTGCATCCAGGCCTGGAAATCCGGGTTGAGGATGTCCTTGAGCGTGAGATTGCGGGATTTCTTGTGAAAATCGCTGGCCATCAGCACCAGCGTTTGCAGGCCGCTGTTGGATTGGTTGGGGTGGGCGTGGCCAAATTTGAAGACGCCCCACTCGGGCTTTTGGGCGATGGCGTCCCAGCCGGACGGTTCGCGCAGCGCTTGGCTGAGCGTGAGGAAATTGAGCTCCTTGTAGCGGGCGATGAACGCGTCGTAACGCTCGGCCCACATCACGAAGACCATCGGGCTGAGCGCGAGGATTTCCTTGCGGGCGATCGGCGATTTGCCGTTCTTGAGCTGCCATTCCTGGAGGAAAACGTCCTCATAGAGCGAGCTGGCCGGGGTCCAGACGTTGATCTTCGGGTTTCCGGCGAGCACCGCTTGGGCCCCTTCGAGCGAGCCCATCGGCAGCAGGTTGATCTTGATTTTCTTACCCCGCTCGGTGGCCGCGAATTGTTCCACCGCGCGAGTGAGCCAAGTTTTTTTCTCGGTGCCATAGGCGATGCCGATCTCCACCACCGAGCCGGGCTCGCTTTTCGGCGCAGCCTCGGGACTGCTTGTTTCGGCGGCCGGCGCGGCTCCGGGTTTTTTCGCTGAAAACAGCGCGTAGGCCCCGTACGCGCAGGCCGCGATGAAGATGACGATGATGGCCGTGCCGAGCGGAGTGAGGCGTGGTTCCTTGGACATGCTAAAAGAAGGTGGAGATTTCCTTGAAGACGGCGCGGATGTTTTCGGGTTTGCCGTCGAAGAAGCGGGCTTGGGTCGCGTCGGCGATTTTCTGCAGCGCGTCCCTCTGGCCGCCTGAGTCGTAGCCGATGGTGAAGACGCGGATGTTGTGGGACTCGTTGTCGAAGCGGATCTGCTTGAGAAGTCCGTCGAGTTTCAGCGAGCTGTTGGTGTCGGCACCGTCGGTGAGAACAACGATCGCCGAGATTTCGTCCGGGTGGTCCCGGGCGGTCGCGAGCTGGTCCTGATAAGCCCTTGAAATGGCGTCATAAAGCGCGGTGCCGCCACTGGCCATCAACGAGGCGGAATCACGCAGGGCCTTGGACCGGGATTTCCCGAGTTGGGCCGCCGGCGCGGACGGGAAGACATTCTGGTTGAAAGCCATCAGCCGGAACGAGTCGGCATCGCTGAGCAGATCAATCAACTGCGACGCGCCGAAGCGGGCGTTTTCGATGCGCCGGTTTTCATTCATGCTGCCGGAAACGTCCATCACCAGCGTGACGTTCGAGCGCTTTTTGTTGTCCTTCCAGAGCCGCATGATCGCGTCCATGGTCTCGACGGCGGGCACTTCCAGGGTGGTCAGCGGCTCGCGCGGATTGACGCCGTGCGCGGCATCGAACGGCGCGGTGAGCGCGATTTCCGCGGCGGCGGGACGGAAGCCGAGTTCCATGGCCTTCTTTTGTTGTTCCAAGGCCAACAGGAACGCGAAATACACTTTCGCCGCCTCGCGATGTTCCGGGGTGACCCATTCGCGCTCGACGATACCGGCCGGATGGTCGCTCCAGAAGGTGCCCTCGCGGGGATAAATTGCGACGATCGGGAACGGCAGGGATTTTTCCGAGTTCGCGGCTTCGATCACCATGTTTTCGTAGAGCACGGCGGCGCTCATGTAGGAGGGTCCGTTGGCGAACATCTTTTTCCCGAAAAAGCCGGTCGAGCTGCCGTAGTGCACGACCGAGCGTTCGATGTCGGAGAGAAATTGCGCGATTTCGGGTTTGGCGACGTCGGCGGGTGTCAGGCCGGCCTTTTTCCCGCTGGCGGCATAGACTTCGGCAAACAGCGAAATGAGCCCGCTGTTGCTGAATTGCAACCCCCATTTCCCCGCCCTCCGGTCCGTCCCAATGGCTCTTTCAGGGGCCTCCCGCAGAAAGCAAATTCCTAGCAGCCAACCCCCATTTCCCCGCCCTCCGGTCCGTCCCAATGGCTCTTTCAGGGGCCTCCCGCAGAAAGC
>JBIPMR010000769.1:0-2844 GCA_044369025.1 Luteolibacter sp. | reverse complement strand
CTTTACCATCCGCAACACGGCATGCACTGCTCGTGGTGCCAGTATAAAAACGAGTGCATGGCCTGGCCTCCAGCCGTGCGCATGGAAAAGGAGGCCGCATGAAGTGCGTCCCCATCCTATTCCTGATACTGCTGACACTACCCGGCTGCAATGATGACACCCCCGCCACCCGATCCAAAAAAACCGCGGATGCCGCCCGAATCGAAAAGGAGGTCACGCGGCGCGTCGAGGCGGCGAAGCTGGATGCGTCCGTCCGGAAAAGTCGGCTGCAAACCATCCGGTTGATCAGCTTTGTGGTCCTCGCCGGCGGCGCGGTGGGTGGGCTGGTGTGGCTGAGGCAGTCTCGCGCCTCAGGGCAATCCTCACCCGGTTCACTGCTGCCGCAAAACCACCCTCCGCTTTGGACAGATCACTATCCGACCCATCCAGGCCGGGTGATCGATTTTCCGGACACTCCGGCAAACCCTCCGCAGAGGCATCCTCCCCACCGTAGAAGCCCTCCAAAATGAGACTCCGCCTCATCCTTGAAGTCCTGGTGGTCATCGGCGTTGTCGGGCTCTTTCTGGAGATTGCCGACGGCCACCCTTGGCCCGTTATCGCGGCAGGAGTCGCCGCGGCCATCTGGTTGGTGGCCGGCAGCCACTGAAAAGCTGCCAACGCCACCATCCCCCAACCCACGCCCGTCCGGTCCTTATTGAACCGGGCGGACGTTCCATTTTCCCCTGAAAACAACAAACCAACCCCAGACCTAACATCATATCATGAATCCAACCAACAGTTCCCAAAATTCCACACTCCTCGATGGCATCTGCCGCCGCGGAGTCCTCGTCGCAACATCCGTCCGTTACTGGCGCGGTTGCAAGCGGCTCAATCCCGAAGACCTCGGGCTCGATCCCGCGCACGTTTCCGACCGGCTCATCCAGCTCGGCCACAAACGCCTGATCCCGCGCGACGCCCTGCAGGCCTTCGCCCTGATCGAATCCCGGGTGCAGGCCACCGTCGAAAGTTCGAGCTTTCCCTTTCTAGGAGGTATCGGGCGTTTTGTGCCTAACCCCCGGCTCGGCGACCTCACCGACAAGCTCGAAAAGCTGCGCGATGAATTTCGCGAAGCCACACTCGAATTTATCGCTGGCTACACACCGCTGCGTGAAAACGCGATGGTCGAATGGCGCGAGGCCGCCCGCCACATGAACGGCAGCGCCGAACGCCTGATCGCCACCATCGAAAATTCGTTTCCACCAGCGGGTGAGATCGCGAAGCGGTTCGGTTTCGAGACGCGCCTGTTCCAGATCGCTGCGCCTGACAGCATCCGCCTCGAAATCGCGGACGGCATGGAACAACTGGAAGTGGCCGACGACCGCCGCCGTATCGCGGATGACGCTTCACGCCGACTGCAAAGCGACCTCGACGGATTCATCCGTGAGAGCGTGGCATCACTGCGGGACGAGACCGCCCGGCTGGCTACTGAGGTGCTCGCCACCATCGACGGATCTGAAAACGGCGTTCACCAACGCACGCTCAACCGACTCACGACGTTCATCGACAGCTTCCGCACACTGAACTTCGCCGGCGACCAACAGCTCGAAGCCACGTTGGAGCGCTTCCGCCGCGACCTGCTCACCCGCAGCGCCGAGGACTATCGGAACGACAGCGGTGCGATGGCTAACCTCACCGAGGGCCTCACCCGCCTGCGCGAAAACGCCGTGCAACTCGCCCGGACCGACGCGCGCGAGGTCATCTCCCGTTTCGGGCAGATGGGCACGCGCAAGCTCGCCGCGGTCAGCTGATCCAATCCCTTCCGGGTGTGCTCATCCGCACCCGGAAGCCCCCCTCCTCCCAACACGCCATTAACCTCACCTGACACGCCAATCCTACCCGACACGCGCATTTTTAAACCACCACTCTTCCCACTTCACACAACGCTACCCAAACCACTCCACCCGCCAAACACACATCATCTGAATCCCGCACGAAGGGCGGCTCCACTCCGGAGCCGCCCTTCTTACTTCCACCTCTGAAAACCGAACACTGAAAACTAACAAACTTATGTCACACTTCACCACCATCCAAACCCAGATCCGCGACTTGGAGGCCCTCAACGACGCCTGCGCCGAAATGGACCTCAAGCTCGTCGCCAACGCCAATTGCCGGGGCTACGCGGGCATCACTCGCCAGGCACCCCACGTCATCAAACTCAAAGGCCCCTATGACATCGCCGTTGATCCCCATCCGGAGAAAGACGGCAGTTATGGCCTGACCAGCGATTTATGGGACGGCCATGTCGCCAAGGAAGTGGGAATCGGCTACGGCCGCTTGCTGCAATCCTATGGCATCCACAAGACCATCCGCGAGGCCCGTTCACGCGGACTCCGCACCACCCGCAGACAGGAAGCCGATGGCTCGATCCTGCTGACATTGGAAGGAGGCTCGCTATGAGCCGCAAGATCCATGTCCGCGTTTCCCCTTTTGGGGAAATCACCGTCGAGGCCGAAGGATTCCAAGGCAAAGGCTGCGAAGCCGCGACCAAGGCCATCGAAGACGCCCTCGGCAAACCCCGTGAGCGCACCCGCAAGCCCGACTTCTGGCGGCAGTCCCAACGCCACCAGAACCAACAACCCCTCGGCGAAGGAGGCGCATAAACCATGAGCCAAACGCTTCGCTTCACCCCCGGCGGTCACATCGACTGCCTTTACACCGAAGCGATCGATCTTCGTGCGCTCGGGAGACTCACCGTCTTCCGGGCCACGGACATCCGCTTCTGCGAACGCACGCAACTCTGGAAAGTCCGCTGCGCCTCAACGGGCAAGCTCCTCCACTGCGATCCCTCCCGCGAGGCCTGCCTCG
>JBIPMR010000768.1:0-2845 GCA_044369025.1 Luteolibacter sp. | reverse complement strand
GACTCCGATTACCGCAGGGACTATGCCCGGCAGCCATCTCATGCCGATGCTGTGTTCGCTTCCCGGTCAGGATAACGAAACCGCCGCGGCATTCGCGTCGAGAGTTTGGGCGCGGCGAACGGGTCGAGGTTGCCACCCCTGCCCTTCCCTTTTTTCCGGGCCAAGACGCCACAGCTCACCGCCTATCCGTTCGCCGACAAGAACCTCTACGCCTAATTTTTCACTGAGAATAGTGAGGAACCCATCGATGCATAAATATTTCGCGGTTGGGACTATATCGGTTCGGCTCGCTATCACGGGGCCCGATCAGCCGATACCGATGGCTGGGAAATTATAGGTCGAGAACATTCCTCGTGGGCTCCTGGAAAAATCCAAAAAGTTAGTTGACCGGTTGCCCGGACTCGGCTTGTGTCTCCGGCAGACCGCACGCACTCGTAGACCGCTAGACCGCACGCACTCGTAGACCGCTAGACCGCACGCACTCGTAGACCGCACGTACTGCCGCCCCGGAACGCTGGAAACCCCGGCCCTTGGGCAACCGACATCCCCTGACGCACTCGTTAAACGCTTGGAACGCCGCACCCGTAGCGGCAAGGCAGCTCCTGACATCGACACGCAGTTGATAGGAAACGCTGGAAACAGGACGCACTGATAGAACGCAGGACATGGTCTCCTAGCTCAAGAGCTTCGGCCACCACGGCCAGCTGGCTCAAAGAGGATCACCTCATCAGATTGGGGCATCGGTTCGGTCACGACGATGCGGCGAAACGTTGAAGTGCGGGGACAAACGAGCGGCGGCAGCCACCTGCCCACCCGTCTCGTGTAATCACGACGATCCCTTGGGCAAGCCCGTCCGCGGAATCACGCTCTCAACCCGACACTTTCCGGCTGACCGTGGAAGGTTCGACATAAACCAACTCACTTGAAACCTACCGATCCAACCCGCCCTAAGGCGGCGAAAACCAAAACCGCCTCCAAATCTATCGAGGCCCCAACTCCGGCCGCCGACAGCACGTCGAACGTGGCCTTCGCGGAACAATCCACCACCGCCCAACATTCCGCTACCTTGGAAGAAAATCGAACCGCGTGCAAGCTGCCTGATGACCCCGGCAACCTCGCCGGCGGAGAGCCGACGGTTCCTCCTGATGAGCTTGCCACCGATGACCTCCCGACCGCAGAAAGTGAGATCGGGACAGCGCCTCAGCCTTCCGAGCAATCTGCCCCCCTGGCGGAGAGCGAAGCGGCGGTGGCGGCAGAAGGAATCCCTCTGACAAACCAGCCAACTGGAACGGAGGAAATCCAGACAGAGCCTCGGACGCCCGACCAACAGGACGAGCCGACACATCCGCGAAACTCCGCCAAAACGAAGGGTCACTCCGGACGCACCCGGGCAAAGCCTAACACCGCTCAGCCCGAGCAGTTCGAGCTGCCGTCGATTTCGGAGCATTTGAATGAGTCGGTCAAAATCTACGGCTTCGGTCACCACCTGATGTGCCCGCTGTCTGCTCAAGGGCAGCAGGGTAAATCTGGTGTCAGAACTCCGCTTGCCTCGGTGATGGAAACCAGCAAATCCGTTGAACGCCTCGAAGGGGCGCTCAATTTCTGTGACGAGCAGATTGAGGTGATCGTGATTCCGCCCCACCCTGATTTTTTCAGCGCCTCGCCCGCTCTGGCGAATGCGCGCCGCCAAGCATGGAAGATGATGGGAACCTTCAATAGTCTCCGCTGGGTTGTCCTGACTGATCATCCCGAAGACATTCCCAACGCGCTGCCGCCGCACTGGAGTGACGGAGATCCGCGCGTTTGCCTCGGCCTCGTGGCCAAGGCGGATGGGAGTTTTTCCGAATCCCTTCAGGCCTTGCAAAAGGTTCCCGCGAAACATCGAATGATTCTCATCACGCAGGCATCCGGACCCATTGACCTCAGTGGGAAACTGGCCGGGATCAACTGGGTGGTTTACGCTGGCCACGAGCCTGGCGCGCCTGAGGTCGAGGCGGTGAAGTTGGCATGCGCCAACGCAGGCATCGCCTTCCACTTCCACAATCTCGCCCGAAGCGACGCCGAGAACTCGGGGAACATGCTGTCAGTTGGCGAGGAATCGGTGCCAGTGCATCCGTTCGGACCGAACCTCCAGCTTAACCGCCCCAGCATCCTCAACCGGGAGTCCAGCAAGCTGGCCCTCGAGACCGCTCAATTAGCGCCGGAGCCGACTGCCGATTCTAAGATCGAAGCCGAAGCCGAAGCCAAACTCGAAGCCAAACTCGAAGCCGAAGCCGAAGCCGGAGCCGAACCCAACTCCGCGGAATCTCAGATCGAAAAACCGGCGTCGGCGATCGCATCCAAGTTACTGCAGGAACTCACAACGGAACCTGTTGCAGAATTAACCGCCCCGGAACAAGTAGCAGAACCGTTACCTGAAGATGATATCGAGTCCGACATTGGGGATACCGGGGACATGAAGGTAGTGCGTCCGGACGATGCGATCGCATCGACTCTCGAAACCGACCACGAAAAGTTCGGGCGTCTGGACAGTATCGTCCGCCGTGGAGTGAGTGCTTTTGAAGAGGTCGGCGACGCACTATTTATAATCAATCAGGACAAACTGTGGAAGTCTGGAGGCCATGCCAGTTGGTCGGCTTATTGCAACGATGTTCGTGAAATGTCGAGAACTCAAGCGAACCGCCTAATTGCCGCGGCTGAGGTCAGGAAGAATATCCAGCAAGTGACACCAAATGGTGTCGCCCCATTGATCCTTCCAAAAAACGAATCCCAGGTTCGCCCGCTCTTTCTTCTGAAAAGCCCCCAGAAACAGGCCTCCGCTTGGAATCTAGCCGTGAAAGGGGCT
>JBIPMR010000767.1:0-2846 GCA_044369025.1 Luteolibacter sp. | reverse complement strand
CGGTGGTCGCCGTAGATACTGACTTCTCTTCGGTCGTCTCCGTTTTTTCCGTGGTGGTGTTGCCGCCGAACGGTGGACAGCGGCAGCCTGCTCTGCCGCAGTGATGCCCGCAGCCTGCGTCGGCATGGCACGGAGGATCGGCGGCGGGTTGGTGAGCACCACGTCTTCGCTCCGCCAGCAGGCTGCACGCAGTCGACGGCTCAGCCTCGACGCATCCGGTCACCTCACCGGGGAGCGATCATTTTCCCCGCTCTTTCGATCAGGCGCTGAAGGGCGGCCTGGAGTTGCTCCGCTGACAGCGAACCGGGAAATTCCAGATTGAGATACCAAACCGCCGGGAGCAGCACCACGATCGCGAGCACGATGGCCATCCCGGGCCGGTCCTGCTTGCGGTGGTGGGCGTAGCCGGAGGGGCAAACCAGGCAGCGGAACGCGACCCAGAGATTGAGGACGGGGATCGCCAGCACCAGCGCCCACCAGCGGCTCATCCCGAGATTCGCCAGCCGCATCAGGACCAGATAGATCAGGAGCGCGACCGGCACGATGCTTGCGAATGGCAGGAGCTTGGACGTCAAAACACTGCCGAATGTGGCGACCAGAACGGGCCCGCTCCACCCCGGAAGCTGGCTCCACAGCACCGGGAACAGCAACAAACCCAGCCACAGGACCAAGCGCCCCACTCCGGGCCAACTCATCTGTTTGGTCGCCAGCGCCGCGGCGGGATCCCTCCGCAGCGCGGCGACCGTCCCGGGTCGTTTGGCTTCCCGTGCATCCGGTTTCTCCGCCGGAACGGACCGCCGCTCGAACAGACCGTCGAGCAGGCCCGCTTGTTTCCATCCTTCACTTCCCTCTTTCCAAACCAGGTCGAGACGCGGGTCCAGCACCCGGCTGGCGGCCATGGCCCGGAGTTCGCCGAAGGTCACCGGTCCGCAACGCGTTCCGCCGGAGGTGAAATACCAGACTTGGCTGGCCCCGAGTGACGGGGTCCACATTCCCCGCACGGGGTCGGACTCCGGTTGGCCCGCTTCGGGAGGGGGCGCTCCCCCCCGTTCCTCATCGCGGACCTCATGGGCCTTGCAAATCAGCTCCTCGGCGGCGGATCGTTCTTTGACCCGGAGTTTCGCCAATCCTTTGAGAAGCGCCATCGCGTTCCAGCGGGATTCCGCCGGCTCCGGAGTCTCCTCGACCTTGCGGATTGCCTGTGCCCTTGCTTTGGCGCGGTGTTCCGCCCGCTCCCGGGCTTGGTTGGCCAGGCGTTCTTCTTCCGCCGCGAGCGCCGCGATCTCCGCCGCCGCTTCCTCTTGCGCGAGGCGGTCCGCACCGCCCGGCACCTGCGGCGCACCCGTCGGATGGCGTCCGTGGCGGCTCGCGAAATCCGATGCCAGTTTCCGGGCGGCATCGATCTCCGAAAAGATCTGATCGTGGAAGGAACTCATGACCGATGGGATGGAAAACTTGCCGCCATTCTCCGGCAACCCCGAAAGTCATTTTCCGAGGCGGTCGGCAGGTAGATGCACGGTCAATTTAACCAAGGATATCCCTTCCGGAAGTCTGAAAAATCAGGATTTCTTGCAAGGATGGATGAAGCAGGCATTGACCTCAATGCCCGACGCGAGGCGGACAGGCAACTCCGCCGGCTCGATTTCCCCGGAAAATCCGGATGCACTCGCGGGAGACGCGGATTAAATGTCGCGGATGAGCAAACAGGTGATGATCAGCGGCTGCTCCCGCGGCCTCGATGTGAACCTCAAAGGCATCCACCTCGTGCTCCGCGCCTTCCTGCCCGCCATGATCGCGCGGCCGCGGAATGATCGTCACTTGATCGAGCCGGTGGAATGGCAGCCATCATGACGGCGCAAAGGCAGCGGATGGCGCGGATCACCGTGTGTGGATGCTGGTGGGATGTCATTTCAACTCCCCGAAGATGGCAAGGCTGAGGATTCTCAGTCCCACCGCTTCATCGGGTAACAAGAACAGCACGCTACGGGAGTTCGGATTGCCGGAAACCAAACGATCGTAGCACGGCACGGTCTTCGCGTCGGCATCCAGGTAAGAAGCCACCAGCGGATACATCCCGTTGCCGTCGAGGGTGGGCATGGCGAGCACCTGTTGTCCGGCCTCAACCTTGTTTTCCTTGGAGCCTAACGACACCAAACCGTCACGCGGGCTGAAATTGATGATCAGCACGGATCCTTTGATGAATCCGGTTTTCTCCGGATCGACGACCGTGGCTTCGTAGGTATTTTTCTCCACATTCGCGTTCAACACCACCAGCGCGCGAGTGGTATCGGCGGGGTACTGGAAGTGGCCGATGGATTTCAGGATTTTCTCTTCGCGCCGTGCCAGATGAAGATCTCCGACCTTGGCGGGCATCCAGTCGGAGACGAGGGAAGTTCTGAGTGTGACCGTGCCAAGTTCCACCAAGGCGCCCTTTTCATCAGACGACGCGAGAACGATTGCCTGTTCCTCGGCCAGGCTCGTGGCGCAGATGAAACGCAGTTGGGGTTTGCTTTTCTTTTCGCCCGGCCTGGAGCCGGACTGTTGGCCCAGCGCGGGCGACACGAAAGCGAGGAAGAGAGCCGAGAATGTCAGGAAAGACCGCGGGGGGAGTAAATGGGACATGGGCGTTCGGGAGTTGGGAAGTGACGGGAGGAATTCATTCAAACGGGCCGAACTCGGAAAGGGTCATCGCCCGCAGTCCGGTGTCCGGATCGGGGAAAAGCAGGATGAATGTCCGTGTGTTCGGGTTGGAGGAGACGCGGCGGTCGTAACAGAGCACGGTCTTCTTGTCCTTGTCGAGATGGCCGATCAGCATGGGGTGCATGCCGTCGCCGTCGACCGTGATG
>JBIPMR010000766.1:0-2847 GCA_044369025.1 Luteolibacter sp. | reverse complement strand
CATCCCCGGAAAGCGTTTACGCCGCGATGCGCGACAACACGTAGACCGTCACCGCATTGCTCGTGCCGTTGAATGTCATGGTGAGCGTGCTGCCCGCCCCGACCGCGGTGGCGGCCGGCTGGCACAGCAGGGCAAACCCTCCAGCCCGCAGCGTGGCAGACGGGCACTCCGCCAGGTCGCTGCCCACGCAGGCCACCGTGCCGGCATTTTCGTCATCCGCGACCACCAGCAAGGCCAACTGCGCTGAACCCACGCCCAGGCCGTTGTCTTTGCCCTCGATGTCGTTCCCGTCGCCGTCCGCGATGGCCGGCGTGCCGGTGGTCTGGTTCACAATGCCGTTGTCACAGTTGAGCGTGGCCACTTGGCCGTTCGCCGAGCTGGAAACTCGGAACGAGTAAGCAACCTCGCAATCCATCGACAGGGCGATGCGGTCACCGATGGTCGTAATGCCGGAAGCCCCGGATTGCGTGGCGCGAGCGCGAGCGCTAAGCTCGACGACGACAGTAGAGGAAGTGATGTCCATACCCCCGCCCCCGGCGTGTCAAGCGAAGGCCCCCGGTGGCGGCGTGTCCGGCAGCACCGCGGCGGCGGCAACCGGGTCCATGCCGTAGACTTCCACCAGCGTCATGCGGGCGCTCTCGCGGTCGATCTCGCCGCGGCCCACGCTGGCCAGCAGGTCCACCACACCCTTCGCCCCCTTGTCGCCGATGGTGCCCACCATGCCCGGCACCGGCGGCGGCTCGTCGCTCACCCCGGACTGCGCCTTGGCCATGGCGGCGATGGTTTCGGTCGGGTTGTTCAGCGTGGCGTTCAGGAGCTCGAGCGGCACCTTGTCGCGCTCGCTCACCCGCTGGAGTTTCTGGATCTCCGCGCTGGCCTGGTCGACCAGGTCGCTGAAATCGTGCCCCAGCTCCGCGGCCCACTGCGTGCGGGTCTTCACGCCGTACTGCACCATGGTCGCGTCCGCCTGCACCTGGTGGCCGATGTCGCCGGTCAGGCTGGCCCCGAACTGCCAGTTCCCGCGCTCCCAGTGCTTGGACGGGCGGATATCGCCCTTGGCGATGCCGAGCATCAGCACCTTGCGCTTCACCCGGTCCAGCAGCGTGTTCACCAGCATCTCCCGGTAGCGCTTGAAGACCCGGTCGGCCGCCTGCGTCTCCAGCCGCGCGGTGACGCCGCCGAAGACCGCCATGTCATAGACGAAGCCGTAGGGCAGGTTCATCCCCAGCGCGATCTCGCGGATGATGGCCTGCACCAGGGCGATGAAGGCGCCGGACGGCCGCTGCGTGCCGGGCGCGAACTGGATCTCGCTGCCGCCGGCCCGCGGCACCCGCAGGATGGTCCCGGCCTGCGCCGCCATGTGGGGCAGCTTCTTGCCGTCCCCGCTGCCCCGGCTGTCCCAGGTGTTCGCCCCGTCCGGCGAGTAGGGATCCGCCTCGCGGATGAAGCCGGCGAAGGACGCCGCGAACTTCGCGGCGATCTTCTCGTAGCCGAAGAGCTCGTAGAGATCCCGCGCATGGGGAATCACCGGCTTGAGGATGGAGACGCCGTGATACTGGTCCGTGCGCAGCGGGCGGAACAGGTGGATGAAGCGGTCCGGCCCCACCTCGCCCTCCAGCGAATACTGTGCGGTCAGGCTCCGCTTGTGGATCTGGTAGGCCTTCGGCCGCCCCAGCCCGTCGATCTTGATGCCGGAAATGTTCCACTCGTCCTGCTCCAGGTGCTGGGGGTTGCCGATCCGGTCGGCCTCGATCGGCTGGAGCTTGAATTCCCCTTCGTCGACGTGCTCCACCCACCCGTGCTGGCCGTCCCGGAACATCGCCCGGACGCCCATCTCCGCCAGCGTCCGCAGCCGGTGCCGGCCGGTGATGTCGATGCTGCCGCACTTCTCGTGGAAATACTCCTCGTATTCGGTGTCCGCCTTCTCGTCCCCCGTGGCGGCCTGGTATTCCAGGTTCCCGATCACGTACATCGAGAGCCGGTCCAGCACGCCGGTCACGATGCAGAGGTTCTCCTCCATCGCCCGCGCCTCCCAGATGGCCTCCACGCGATCCCGCTGCTTCTGCCAGTTTTCGGAAGATGCCTGGTCGAAGACGGTGGCCGGCTTGCCGCGGGCGATGCCGCCGCCCGGTTCCGGCTCGCATTCGAAGCGGCGCAGCGCCTCCTGCCTCATCGCCCGTTCCAGGGCCATCCCCGGGGCCATGGTCCCCAGCGCGCGCGTCACGAAATCCAGCTTTCTCGGCATGCCCCTGCCCTGCCGTCAACCCGCCGCCCGCTCCCGCTCCCGCTGCAGCTCGCTCCGCTCCATGTTCACCCGGCCGGCCGCCTGCCGCAGGGAATCGTAGGCCTGGGCCAGCACCACGGAGGTGCCGCGGCACCGGTTCAGCCGCTCCGCCACCTGCCGCACCACCTCCTGGATCTCCTTCAGCTCCTCTTCCATCCGCCTCAGAGCTGGCCCCACTGGTTCCCGCGGAAGCTCACCTGCCCCCTCATCCCGTTGCCGCTGGCGCGGTTCGCCCGCTCGCTCTTCACCCGGGTGGCGGCTTGCAGACGGTCCCGCAGTTCATTGAGGTCCCGCGAATGCTGGACGGATCCCGCCCCCTGGGACGTGAAGCTGCCCCGCACGTCCTTCTGGAGTTGCGCGATCTCCGCGCTCAGATCATCCGCCTCATAGGAGCGGTAGATTTCCATCCATTGGTCGGCAGCCATGCCGGACGGACGGCGTCAACCCTTGCGCAAGGGTGCCGGTGGTGATAGCCACGGAAGGATGACAGCCATCGACCCCGCGAAAAAGCGCCGCGCCCTCTTCGGCCTGCTCTGGCTCCTCTTCTGCCTGGCCGCCATGGC
>JBIPMR010000765.1:0-2849 GCA_044369025.1 Luteolibacter sp. | reverse complement strand
TTGCCGGTGTTGCGGATCAGGAAATAGGAGGTTTCCTCGGTGATGCCGGCATACCAGATCAGGAAATACTGCGAGAAGGCGATGTAGGCCCAGAAGGTGGTGAAGGCGAACATCAGCTTGCCCATGATGTGGAAATGCTCGGGCGTGGTGACATGCTTGAGGTGGCCCATGCTCTTCAACCAGGTGCAGAGGATGACGATCACCGCCATCGAGTTCAGCGCGCTGCCGGCAAACAGATAGACACCCCACATCGTCGAATACCATTTGTAATCGAGCCCCATCAGGAAATCGAAGCCGGTGAAGGTGATGGTGAGGGCGAAAATGACCAGCGTGTAGGTGGAATGGAAACGCGCCTTGAACAAACGGCGGGTGCCGGGATTCGGATCCTTGTCCTGGTCGGTGGAAAGCTTGCGCAGGCCATAGATCACCGTGCTGAGGGCGATTCCATAAAACAGGAAACGGCCGAGCCAGAACGGGTAATTCATGAACCAGTATTTGTTATACAAAAGGTGGTCCACGTGATGAAGGTGTTCCTTCACGTTGCCATGACCTTCGCGGTGGATGTTCATCCACTCGTAGAGGTATTGCTGCACTTGCGGGAAGAGCAGCGGGATGCCGAACAGGAAGATCCAGGGAAAGGTGGAGCCCAGGTTTTCCATGGTGCGGCGGACGGAGGTCCCCCAACCCGAGTTGGAGACGTTGTGGAGCAGCGTCCAGAACACCCCGCCGATCGAAAGGGTGAGGTAAAAGTAGAAGGCGAACACCCAGGAGTAGGCGAATGACCCGCGGATTTTCTCCGGCGCGAAGAACAGGAAATACAAACTGGCGACGGTGCCGATGCCGGCCACGATGAGGGCGACGCTTTTCACTTTCGCCACCTTGGAGGTGTCGATGTGGTCGCCATGGATCGCGATGTCTGCGGAGGTGACGTGGTGGTGAGCCATTTCGATGGGAGTCAGGGAAAAGTTATTGGGCCTTGGTTTGGATCTCTTTCGCAGCCTGGAGCGTGCGGACGTAGGCGACGATCGCCCAGCGATCTCGCACCGGGATGTTGTAGCCGTATCCGCTCATGAGGCCCTTGCCGTTGGTGATGGTTTCATACACGCGGCCGTCGGGGTAGCTCGCCTGTTTGAAGGTATCGAGGTGGAAATTGGCGATGGCGGGCACGCCGTAGGCGCTGGTGATGCCGAGGCCGTCGCCGGACTTGCCGTGGCAGACGGCGCAGTAGATGCCATAGCGTTCCTCGCCGCGCTTGATGAACTGCACCGAGTTTTCCGCAGTCAATTCGAGTTCCTCGGGCATGCCATTGCCGAAATAATCGCCGACGTGGCCGGAATAATAATAACCGGTCTGGCCGCCGAATTCATATTCGGGAATGCCGCCAATCGAGCGCACGCCGTCTTCATTGAAGCCGCGCGGCTGGGTCTGGCCGACGGGAAGACGTCCACCGTGGCCGTCCGCGAAGAAGGGATCCGGCTTCTGGGCCTTGAGTTTGTCCTGCTCGTCCATGTCCGGGAAAATCCGGACCGGAGGCTTGGCAAACTTCTGGCCGCGGATCCCGAAGATTCCGACGACGAGCAACGCAACGAGCGCGTAAATGAGGAAGAAGTAACGCATCTAGTGAAGAAATTTGAAATTTGAAATTTGAGATTTGAGATCGCCTCAGGCGTCCTCTTCTTCGACAAGTTCGATGTTGGCGCCGCCGATGCCTGCCAGCAGGTCGCGGGTTCCGTTAGGGCTGAATTTCGGGTCGCGCGCTTCGATGGCGAGGAAAAAGCCGTCGTCGGTGGCGCGGTGGAACTGGCGGCTGGCGAAGAGCGGATGGTTGAGGCGCGGCAGTTGAATCAGACCCAACAAACCGAACAGCGTGGCGAAGCCGGAAAACAAAATCGTCAGCTCGAACATGATCGGGAAAAACGCCGGCACCGTGAAGATGTTCGCGGGTTTTGCCTGGACGATGGTCGGATAGATCACGACCTGGGTGGTGTAGGCGAGGGCGAACGCGGTCGCGCATCCGGTCACGCCGCCGAAGAAGACGAACCATGGCAGGATCGAGCGCTTGATGCCCATCGCGCCGTCGAGTCCGTGGATCGGATAGGGCGAATAACAATCCCATTTCTTGAAGCCGGCGTCGCGGACTTTCTCCGCGGCCTTGTAAAGGGCCGAGGCGCTCTTGAACTCGGCAAGATAGCCGTAAACGCGTTTGCGGGTGGTGCTCACTGTGAAGAAGTTTTCAGTTTTCAGTTTTCAGTTCTCAGCTTTTACCCTGAGCGAGTTCCTTTTGATAGGCGGCTTCCTTGACGACGCCGTGATCCGGGTGGTCGTGGTGGTCGTCATGGTGCGGATCGGATTCCGGCAGCGTCCATTTGACTTCGGCGATGTTGATACATGGCAGGAAGCGCAGGAAGAGCATGAACAACGAGAGGAACAGGCCGATGGTGCCGACGAAAGTCATCAGCTCGACGCCGGACGGGCTGTAGGTTTTCCAGTCACCCGGCAGCCACATGCGGGCGAGGGTGGTGACGATGATGACGAAGCGCTCGAACCACATGCCGACGTTGACACACATCGCGACGATCATGATGACCCAGAGGTTTTCGCGGCAGGCTTTGAACCAGAAGACCTGGGGCGAAAGCACGTTGCAGCTCATCATCGCGGCGTAGGCCCACCAGTAAGGACCGGCGATCCGGAACTTGAAGGCGTCCATTTCGTAAATCGCGCCGGAGTAGAAGGCGACGAACAACTCCATCAGATAGGCGTAGCCGACGATCGTGCCGGTGAGCAGGATGATCTTCGCCATGTTGTCGATGTGCTTCATGGTGATCAGATCCTGCAGGCCGTAGATGAAA
>JBIPMR010000764.1:0-2854 GCA_044369025.1 Luteolibacter sp. | reverse complement strand
CGCGAGGTCGCCATCCGCCGCGAAACCGAAATCGCCACCTTCGACCAACGCATCGAGGCCGCCCACGGCGAAAACGCCCGCCTCGCCGAAGAATGCGAAACCCACCGCGCCGAAGTCGAGGACCTGCAAGTCGAAATCAACACCCGCTCCGCCGGCCGCAACGTCCTCATCGAAGCCATCGAAACCGCCGAAACCCAACTCGCCGCCATCCGCCGCGATCACGCCAAGGTCAACGAGCAAAAAGGCCGCGAGGAAATCGCCTCCACCAAGCTCGACCTGCGCCTCGACAGCCTCGTCACCACCATCCAGGAGCGCCACCAAATCGCCCTCGCCACCTTCGAGCCGGACGCCCACGCGCTGCTCGCCTCGATCGCTTCGCAAAAAGCCCTGCAAGGCCGCGGCGGTCGCCAGTCGCTCGTCACCGGTGACGACGCCGAAGAATCCGAGGACGACGAAATGCCCACCGTCGTCATCGACGGCACCGCCGACGACGCCGTCGAGATCCCCGGCGAAATGCTCGGCGAACCCGATTGGGAGTTTGTCGAATCCATCGTCTCCGACATCAAACGCCGCCTCGACGCCATGGGCCCGGTCAACCTCGACGCCATCGAAGAATACGAGGAACTCGAAGAACGCTACACCTTCCTCAAGAACCAGCACGACGACCTCGTCAATTCCAAGGCCGAGCTGCTCGAAGTCATCGAACGCATCAACACCGAGACCCAGCGCCTGTTCTCCGAAACCTTCGCCCAAGTCAAAATCAACTTCCGCGAGATGTTCAAGGAGCTCTTCGGCGAAAAAGGCGAAGCCGACCTCACCCTGCTCGACGAAAGCGACCCGCTCGAATCCGGCATCGAAGTCATCGCCAAGCCACCCGGCAAAAAACTCCAGTCGATCACCCTGCTCTCCGGTGGCGAGCGCTCGATGACCGCCGTCGCGCTGTTGTTCTCGATCTACATGATCAAGCCCAGCCCCTTCTGCGTGCTCGACGAGCTCGACGCCCCGCTCGACGAATCCAACATCAACCGCTTCGTCAAAGTGCTCGACCGCTTCATCGACCACTCACAATTCATCATCGTCACCCACTCCAAGCGCACCATGGCCCGCGCCGACGTGATGTATGGCGTGACCATGGAAGAGTTCGGCGTCTCCAAACCGGTCGGCATGCGCCTCACCCACTCCGACGGCGGAGCCACCAAGAACGAAGCAAAAAGCGCCGCGCAAAAAGCCGCCCTCCGGCTCGATGCGTAACTGAACATTCTCCAGACAGGAGAGGGAAACCGGGGGTGGAGCGGATGGTCCGAGTGGATCCCGCCCCACCCCCACTTGTTTAAGGGTGCCGCCGCAGCCCGTCGCCAGAGCGTCTCGCTCCGTGCCTAAACCCGGTAGGGCGTGACCGCCGCGGCGCGCCCACTTCACCTTCTGCCGCCGGAGGCTGCTCTTTACCTTTCTCCCGCTCCGCCGCCACGCCTTCCGGCGCAGGCAGCGGCCTGATCCTGCTACATGATCTCCCGCTCTTCGCCCGAACGGGACGGAAGAACTCTTGCCTCTTGCCTCCACCTTTCGATCTTGCACACGGCCTTGGCCATCCCCATCTCTCGTCCATGCATTCGATGACAGGATTTGGCCGCGGCTCCGCGGCGACGGACGCGTGGCAGGCGACGATTGAAATCAGCGCCGTCAACCGCAAGCAGGCCGAAGTGGTGGTCCAAGCCCCCCGCGAGCTTTCCGAACTCGACGGCCGGATCCGCAAGGCGGTGCTCGCCGCCATTTCCCGCGGCCGCATCCAGGTGGCCATCAATCTGGAACGCTCACCGGACACCGCCGCCACCATCCGCGTCGATGCGGCGCTGGCCCGGGCTTTTTCCGACGCGTTCGCGACCTTGGGCAAAACCCTCGGCCACGACCTGCTGCCGACCGCTGCCGACTATCTGCGCCAGCCCGGCATCATCTCCACCGGCAGCGGCGAGATCGATGCCGAAATCGCCTGGGCCGCCATCGAGCCCGCGCTAACCGACGCGCTGCGCCAGCTCGCCGCCATGCGCGAAAACGAGGGCGCGCACCTCAAGGACGATTTCCTAACACGCCTGCGGACGCTGGTGGCCTTCGCCGCGAAAATCGCCGCCGAAGCGCCCGGCCGGCCGCTCCGCCAGCGCGAGATGCTCACCAAGCGCCTGCGCGACGCCGGCCTCGAACTCGATCTGGCCGACGAGCGCGTGACCCGCGAAATCGCGCTCTTCGCCGACCGCTGCGACGTCAGCGAGGAACTCACCCGGCTCGATTCGCACTTCGCGAAATTCCGCGACTATCTGGATGCCGCCGAGCCGCCGGGACGCGCGCTCGATTTCCTCTGCCAGGAGCTTTTCCGCGAGTTCAACACCATCGGCTCCAAGGCCAACGACGCCTCCATCTCACAGACCATCGTCGAGGCGAAAACCGAGTTGGAAAAAATCCGCGAGCAGGTGCAGAACGTCGAGTGACCCGGCGTGATCCACGGCGGGCGGTCCAATAAAACCTTGAATCGAGCAGGCGCTCACCCAGGATTCGCCAATGCATCATCCCCCTTGCTGCAAACCTGTTAAAGCCTTCTTCATCGCGTGGCTTTCCCTTGTCGGCCTGTTCTCCACGGCGCCCGGCGCGCCGATCCAGCTCGATCCGGGGTTCACGGTGGGCAGCGGCCCCAATAACACCGTCCAGGCACTCGCGGAGGAAGCCGACGGCACGCTTTGGATCGGGGGATCGTTCAGCTCGCTGAATGGCTCGGCAAAATATGGCGTGGCGAAGCTCGATGCCGCAGGCAACGTGGTTCCGTCATTCAATCCGCCCTCCAATATTTCCACGGTCAACTGCATCA
>JBIPMR010000763.1:0-2859 GCA_044369025.1 Luteolibacter sp. | reverse complement strand
CCTGATTTTCGCCTGTCTCCAGTGCCGCCCGATCGGCCCGCCGCCGGGGCAGCGGGATTCGAGGGGCACCGACAACACGCCCGCCAAGCCCGGTGGTGGCGGCGGCACTTCGCTCTCGGCGATGATGCGCGAGGTGAACTTGCGGGTGGATATGGTTCGCCGAGGGACTCACGGGCGCAAGGTGGTGCGGCCGATGAAACCCCGCTACATCACGATCCACAGCACCCAGAATTACACGGCGGATGCGGCAAAACATTCGCTGGCGCTCAAAAACGGCCGCCTGCGCTCGCCGAAAACCCGCACCGGCAACCGTATCGGCTATCTGATCTGGCACTTCACCGTGGATGACCGGGTGGCGATCCAGCACATGCCGACATTCGAACAAGGCGAACACGCCGACTTTGGCGGCCCTGGCAACCGGCTCTCCATCGGCATCGAAATGTGCGAGCACCGCGGCAGCAGCCGCACCGCCACCACCGAACGCACCGCCAAGCTGACGGCGGCGCTGATGCAGCGCAATGGCATCTCTCTCCGAAACGTGGTGCCCCATTACAACTGGCCGCGCCGTGGCAGAAATCCGGCGAACAAGAATTGCCCGCATTTCCTGATGGACGGCGGGCGTCCCGGTGCCAAGTGGCGGACCTTTCTGGGACGGGTCAATTATTACCACCGGCGCTTGAACTGATGGATGCGCCAAGCAAAGACCATGGCAGCCCCGGCAACCGGGAAACCTTGCTGGAACCGGATGTTTACTATGTCTGCCAGCGCTGCACCGCCTGTTGCAAGTGGCCGGGCGACGTCCGGATCGAAGACGACGAAGTCCCGCGGATCGCCGGGTTTCTCGGACTCACGGAGGACGCGTTTCTCGAACGATTCACCCGCCTGCGCACCAACCGTCAGGGGCTCTCGCTGGTCGAAAAGGACAACCACGAATGCAGCATGCTGGATGGCAACGCCTGCCGCATCCATCCGGTGAAACCGGCGCAGTGCGAAGGATTCCCCAACAAATGGAACTTTCCCGGCTGGCGCCAAGTCTGCGAGGCGATCCCCGGAATCCAGCCCGTGGCCTGAGCCCCGATCTTTATCCACATTTCCCGCGGGGGCGGAGGAATCTTCGGTCCCAACGGGACCTTTCATCACAGCCCGGCACGCAGTGCCGGGTGTTGGCATGGGCATGGGATTCCGTCCTGTAGGGACGGTTCATGCCGTGGGCGGCGACGGGAGTTAGAGACAGCGGCTTCGGGCACTGGCAACACTCCCGCATGAGGCGTCCCTTCAGGACGCGCGGATTCCAAGAAATTCCGACCCGGCACTGCGTGCCGGGCTTTGATGAGCCGTCCCGTCGGGACGAAGAGGGCGATCCGGCCCCAGCGGGACCATTCATGACAGCCCGGCACAGGACTCCCGGTTTTCCCGGGGATACCAGCGGCGGGAGGCCCCTCGAATTGTGTACAAAGATCAGGGGCTGAGCCTCGGGCTGCCACGGCTTCCCGCCGCGGTCTGTGAATCATGACAGTTGGATGCGGGAGGCGCAGACCTTTCTGAGTGCACCGGTGGAACAAGCGGTGCGGGCTATTTGGATTTGGGGCGGGTTTTCATCCACTTCCTGAAGTCGCCGCCGTGGGATTCCGGGAGCGTGCGCTGGCCGAGCCAGTCCTGGAGCGGTTTGATCGGCGCGACCTGGATGGGCAGGTGGTTCATCGCCTTGCTCATGGTCATCGCGGTGCGCCAGAAGGAGGGTGAGGTGGCGAGGTGGGCGAAGGGCGACATCGGGATGGCGCCGGCGGAGGGGATGGATTCGCGTTTCGCCTTGTCGCGCAGGCGCAATAACAGATCGGGGATCGGGATGTCGACCGGGCAGACTTCGTTGCAGGCGCCGCAGAGCGAGGAGGCTTTCGGCAGGTCGGCGAGTTCCGGGAAGCGGCTGCCGAAGAGGATGGGTGACAGCACCGCGCCGACGGGGCCACCGTAGGTGGAGCGGTAGGCGTGGCCGGAGGCTTGCCGATAGACCGGGCAGACGTTCTGGCAGGCGCCGCAGCGGATGCAGCGGAGGATTTCCTGGCAGTTGGAGGCGAGCACGTCGGTGCGGCCGTTGTCCATGAAGACGACGTGCATGTGCTCCGGGCCGTCGGGTTGGTTGGCGGAGCGCGGGCCGTTGATGAACTCGGTGTAAACGGTGAGCTGCTGGCCGGTGGCGGAGCGGCCTAACAAGTTGAGGAAAACCGCGAGGTCCTTTTCGTTAGGGATGATTTTCTCGATGCCGACGAGCGCGATATGGACCGGCACCGGAGCCATGCCGAAGCGGGAGTTGCCTTCGTTGGTGACGAGGGTGAGGCGGCCGGTGTCGGCGCAGACGAAGTTGGCGCCGGTGATGCCGGCCTGGGCCTGCATGTATTTTCCGCGCAAGTGGACGCGGGCGCGGCGGGTGATGGTTTCCGGATCGTCGTTGTAATCGGCGGCGATGCCTTCGCGGAGGAAAGTCTCGGCGATCCCGCGGCGGTTCTTGTGGATGATCGGTTTAACGATGTGCGAGGGTTCGTCGTTATCGAGTTGGATGATGAACTCGCCGAGATCGGATTCGAGGCACTCGACGCCATTCTCGATCAAAAACGGATTGAGGTGGATTTCCTCGGCCGCCATCGATTTGGATTTGGTGAGCTGGGTGACGCCGTGCTGGCGGAGGATGGAGAGGATGGTTTGGCGGGCGTCCTCGTCGGTGGAGGCGAAGTGCACGTTGACGCCGCGGTCGGTGAGGGCTCTTTCCGCCTTCGCGAGGTAATCGCCGAGGTGGTGGAGCGTGTGGTCCTTGATGGCGGCGGCGAGTTTGCGGAGGGAATCCGGATTCGGATAGTCCTCGTG
>JBIPMR010000761.1:0-2862 GCA_044369025.1 Luteolibacter sp. | reverse complement strand
CTGCTCGGTCCATTGGTGATCCTTGATTTTTCCTCGGACGATCGCAGTGATGCATTTTACGTCGTCCTTGCCCTTTTCCTGTTTTTTGCGAGTGCCGTCGGAGAGACCGAGGTAAACCCAGCCGTTCTGGCCGTAGTCCGGGTGGAGCGCCACTTCCATGAGCCCGCCTTGGCCGTGTTCGGTGACTTCGGGCGTGCCGGAGATGACCACCGGGTCAAGTTTCCCAGCGGCGGTGATGAAACGCAGGTTGCCGGATTTTTCGGTGACGAGTTTGCGACCGTCCGGCAGGAAAGCGATGGCCCATGGGTTTTTGAGGCCACTTTCGACGAGAGTCTCGATGCGATAGTCGTGCAACTCGGTCTTGGTGACCGTGTCTGCGGACGGCACCGGGAAGTCGAGGCCTTTGACGAGGGTTTGTTTTTCCTTCTCGCGGAGAAAGATCACCAGCGAGCGGATCTGGTCATTGGTGAGCACGCCTTCCCAGGGGGTCATGCCGAGCTCGAGATTGCCCTTGGCAATGGATTTGAAGATCTCCGCATCGCTGCTGCCGTGTTTCCAAACGCCATCGACGAGCGAGCCGCCTTGGCCACCCTCGAATTTCGCGCCATGGCAGCCGGAGCAATTTTTGCTGTAGAGTTCCTCCACTTTGACTTTCTGGGCGGATGCAAGGCCGGCTAGGCCAAGGAACAAGGGAAAGATGATACGCATGGGGTGGAATATTGGTACGGCCCCGGAAAACGCAATCCACGAGTGAAATCTTGCAGTGAATTTCAAAACCGCCATTCCGCGCCCAGCCAGATCGAGCGCGGCGCGGCATACGTCCGGATCCCATCGCCGCTGAGGCCGGTCTGGATCTCCTCCCCAAACAGATTCTCCACCCGCACTTGATAGATCGCCGATTCCGTCCGCCACGAAGCACCGATCCGCACGCTGGTGTAATCCGGAATCTCCCGGGTCGCCAAAGCATCGTCAAACTGCGACGCGCCATATTCCCCGCCGGCAAACACAGTAAATGGTTCCGTCACCTGCCATTCGGCGCTGGCGATCATACGCAGATCCGGGGCCTGCGGAAACGGCTTGCCATCCAGCAGCGGCTGATCCGATGACTCGGTAAATTCGGTTTCCGACCAAATCCCGGAAAGCCCGAGCGACACGCGGTCCTGCGGCCGCCATTCCATATCCGCCTGCAAACCCAGAACCCGCGCCTCATCGACATTCCGCCGTTGCGAAGCAGTGCCGCCGGGCGGAATGAAGCCGAAAATCGAGGCGATTTCCGCAGGATCGGTCACCGGCACGTTGGCGATCGCGTCGGAAATCCAGTGATGAAACACGGCGGCCCGCATGTCAAAAGCGGCGGTCGGTTTCCAATCCAATCCGCCTTCGATGCTGAAAAACCGCTCGGGGTCGAGCTCGGGATTGGCCTCGACGATGTCATTGCGGACGCGAAACGGGCGATGCAATTCATTGAGCGTCGGCAGGCGGAACCCGGAACCCAGCGAAATGTGGGCCTTCAAGTCATTCCGCAAATCGCGCGCCAACTCCAGTGCCGCGGACGGCTCGATGCCATCGCGATCCTCTTGGAGATCCGTCCGCAGCGGCAAGCCGGTGAGCGGCGCGATTTCGATGCGCCGCCCGTCGGTGAGCTGCCATGCATCGAGGCGCAGGCTCGCATCCACCGCCGTCGCGGCATCCGGCCGAAACCCGGCCGCCGTGAAAATCCCGACAAATGCCTGCTCCCCACCCGCCTCGCGGCGGCGGAAAGTGCCCACGTCTTCATTCGTCTCTCCGGTCACCAACCGCGCGTCCGCACCGCTGGTGACCGACCATTTTTCCCCACCATCCCACTTCCAGGTGAAAGCCCCGCCGGTGCCGCGGCCGGGCACGTCGAATTGGTCAAGGGCGAGGGTTTCCGAAGCACGATCCTCCGCCACCGAGGAAAAAACCGACTCAAACTCACGCCGTTGGTGCCAGGCGAGCGCCTGCCATGAAGCGTCTCCGTTTTCCGACGTGACGCGCAGCGCAAGGTCCCACGCCTCGGTGGAGTTTCCGGCAAGCGGCGTGCCGTTGCCGCGTTCTTCGGTGTAGTAGGAAATCATCGGCTCGACCGTGAGACCGGGGGCCGCCAGCAGCGCGAATTTCAATTCCCCACCGGCCAAATCAATGTCGAGCTTGCGGTCGATGGGCCCGCGTTGCGAGCGATCCACGGCGTAAAATCCGTCCGAGTGCAGCCCGAATGCGGAAAACGAAACCGCCCGTGTCTTGTCCGCATCGGTCATCTGATGCGAGGTCGCGCCGCTGAAGGTCCCCTGGCCGCCCGCCCCGAGTTTCAGCACATGGCGATTTTGAAACGGCTCGTTGCCGCTCAACTGGATCACGCCGGCCGGACTTTGATTGCCCCACACCGCAGCCCGCGCCGATGGCACGATGCGGATGGAATCGAGCGCCGCCGCGTCGTAGCGCGCCCAGTAAACCCAGCCGCCGAACGGGTCGTTTTGCGGCACGCCATCGAGCACCACCAAGGTCCGCGAGGCCGCCGTGGCGCCGGTGTTGCGCAGGCTCACGCCAGCCGAGGTCGGATTGCCGAAAATCGCCGATTGCCGCCGATAGAGCGAAAACGACGGCTCCCTCGCCAGCAACTCGTCGAGCGTGCGCGGTGACGCTTTGCGCAAATCCTCGCGGTCCCACTCGGCGATCGGTGCCCCCGGATCCTGGCGGCTTTGGCGTCCGGCGAGCACCACCATTTCCGGCAACAAGGCGGGAGATTGCGCGGAGACCAGCGAGTGGCCGAGAGTCAGGAACACCGTTAGCTGGCGGATGGAAGTGCGGGAGGAAACGTGCATTTGGGGTTGGGACCGCGTTTTT
>JBIPMR010000762.1:0-2862 GCA_044369025.1 Luteolibacter sp. | reverse complement strand
TACCTCCAACGAAATCCTCGACCGCTTTGAAAGCTACGCCCTCGGCAAGGCCCTCTCCGCCCGCGAGCCCTTCATCGGCACCAGCCGCGTCAAGGTCGAAAACCTGGTCCAGGGCTACCAGGACAAGATCCTCGACAACCGCATCGAGGCCCCCGCCAAAAAGGACTGATGCCAGGCCGCGTGACGAAACTGTCACCATCCAACCTCATCCGGCGGGCCGATCATGATTCATCCTCACTCGTCTGAAGTCCCGGCATGAAATCCAGAATCCTCGTCCTGACAATCGCTGCGCTGGTTGCCGCCCACGCCCAATCCAGCACCGTTGTCGCCAAAATCGGCGACCTCGAAATCAATGCCGCCGAGATCCGGGAAACCCTCGCCGGCCTCGATGACACGCAGCAGGCCGCCGTCGCCAACGACCCTGCCGCCCTCGGCCAATATGTCCGCGCCCTGATCGTCCAGCGCCTCGTCCTCAGGCAGGCCCTCGACCGCAAATGGGATCAGGACCCCGCCGTCATCAGCCGCCTCGTCCGCGCCCGCGAATCCGTCCTCACCGAAAGTTTCCTCCAGGACCAATCCGCCCCCGAAGCCGGTTATCCCTCCGACAAGGAACTCACCGGCGCCTACGAGGCTAACAAATCCAAGCTGCTCATCCCCCGCGGCTATCAGCTCGCCCAGATCTTCATCGCCGGCGACCAGGCCAAACTCGACGCCACCGTCAAACAACTCAAAGCCCCCAAGGCCGACTTCGCCGCCATCGCCCGCGCCCAAAGCGAGGAACCCGCCAGTGCCGCCAACGGCGGCGAAATCGGCTGGCTCACCGAAGACCAGATCCAGCCCGAGATCCGGGCGAAACTCCCCGCCCTCAAACTCGGTCTCGTTTCCGATCCCATCCGCCTCAACGACGGTTGGCACATTCTCAAAGTCCTCGACACCCGCGAGGCCCGCACGCCGACCCTCTCCGAAATCCGCGACCGCCTCACCGCCGAGCTCAAAGCCGAACGTGCCCGCCTCAAGCGCGAACAATACCTCGCCGCCTTGCTCAAAGCGCACCCGCCGGCCATCAACGAGATCGAACTCGGCAAAATCCTTGCCAAACCCTGACCGCCCGCCCGGCGCTCCCATTCTCCACTCTCCATGAAGCCCAGACGATTCCACTTCCGCCCCGCCACCATCTTCGGCACGCCGCTCCACTACGGCGCGCCCGTCTTCGTCGGCTTCACCTTCCTGCTCAGCGGTCTAACCACCGAGGCCGGCGACATCCTCCGCGGTGGCGGTGGGTCTAACCAGAATCCCGCCCGCGCCGGAGCCAACAACGGCGGCGCGCCCACCCCGGCCGCCAGCACCGCCGCCCGCGCCAACGCCCGCGACACGCTCGCCCGCACCACCCGCACGCTCGACGCCATGCGCGCGGTGCAGGCCGCCGCCCGCAACACCGCCATCAAGGGCAACAACAACAATCTCGGGAAAAACCCCAACAATCCATCCGTCACCCTGCCCGACGTCCCTAACGGCCTCGGCGTCGGCGGCCTCCACCGCACCACCGATCCCCTTCAGTGGATCGGTGCCAACGCGCCCGAGCAAACCGTCAAGAACGGCAAGACCGAGGTCACCATCCAACAAACCACCCAGCAGGCGCTGCTCGGCTGGCAGACCTTCAACGTCGGCAAAAAAACCACCGTCACCTTCGACCAGACCAAAGGCGGAGCCGACGCCGGCAAATGGATCGCCTTCAACCAGGTCAAAGATCCCACCGGCAATCCCACCCAGATTCTCGGCAACATCAAGGCCACCGGCCAGGTCTATCTGATCAACGCCAACGGCATCATCTTCGGCGGCTCCAGCCAGGTCAACGCCCGCGGCCTCACCGTCTCCTCCCTGCCGATCAACACCAACCTGGTCAACCAAGGCCTGCTCAACAACCCGGACGCCCAGTTCCTTTTCTCCGGCCTCAAAATCCCCGCCGGAACCAACGGCACCCCGGAATTCACCCCCGATGCCCCGCTCGCCGCGAACGGCAAATACGGCGATGTCATCGTCCACGAAGGTGCGGTGCTCAAAAGTCCTAGCAGCGCCGCCAAGGTCGGCGGCCGCATCACCTTGGTCGGCCCGAACGTCACTAACAAGGGGACCATTCTCACCCCGGACGGCCAGACCATCCTTGCGGCGGGCCTTCAACTCGGTTTCAACGCCCATTCCCTCAACGATCCCAGCTTGCGCGGTCTCGATCCTTACATCGGCGCTGTCATGGATCCTCTGGCAGGTCTTTACGCCGGAACCACCACCCACGGCGGCATCATCGAGGCCGCGAGAGGCAGCATCACCGTCGCAGGTCGGGAAATCCAGCAGTCCGGCGCGCTGGTGAGCACCACCTCGGTCTCGCTCAACGGCCGCATCGACCTGCTCGCCCACTACGATGCGATCACGAACCCAAATTACGACCCCTCGGGGACGGCGAACGCATCCATTCCCTTTATCTATCGCAACTCTGGAAGTGTGATTCTGGGAGAGGGCAGCCTCATCCGCCTGCTTCCGGAATATGACAGCGACGAGACCGCCATCGGCACTGAACTCGCGCTCCGCTCACAGATCAACCTTGCGGGCAAAGCCATCCATTTGGGCAAAAACTCGCTGATGCTCGCGCCCAACGCGCAGGTGAACATCAACGCCGGCGAGTGGATCCTCTCGGGAGGATCCAACGTGCTGAGCCGCTTCACCCAGTCCACCGGCCAGGTCTATCTGGATGAGAATGCGTTGATCGACGTCTCCGGATCACTCAACGTGTCGGCACCCGTATCCCAGAATATCATCTCCGTCGATCTGCGGGGCGCGGAACTGGCAAACTCGCCGCTCCAACGTTCG
>JBIPMR010000760.1:0-2863 GCA_044369025.1 Luteolibacter sp. | reverse complement strand
TTTCGTGGATGGTTTCTTCCAGACGGGCCTTCAAGTCGGGCTCGCGGGTGTCCGGGTGGGTGGTGGAGACGAGGTAATCCACGAGCCGGAAAAAGTAGGCGCTGTAGCGGGAGCGCATCAGCTGCAGCGCGGTTTCGGGCTTGGCGCGACCGAGGTGGAATGGCTGGCAGCAGGCGGCGTAGGTTTCGCGGCTCTTGCAGGGGCACAAGGAAAGTTCTCTCGGCCCGGCGGGTTTCCCCGGCGGCGGGTTCAGCGGTTCGTTCATGAATGCGAGTGTGTGGATCGGGCGAGCCGGATCAATGGAAATCCGGGAAGGGGCGGGGAACATCGAGCCGCTTTAGCTTCGAGCCGCGGCCACGCATCGCATGGGCGACAAGAACCAGGATTCCCGTCAGGGTCTCAGCGGCCTTGTCGCGTTCCAGCTTGAGGCCATGGAGTTTGGTTTTCACATCGACCATCTCGTTCCGGACATCGAGCGGTTTGATGGACTCCTCCTCGATCTGATGGGCTGGGGCAATCCGATTCCGCGCATGTGGGATCCGTAAATTATTCACAATCCAAGATATGGCGGTTCGCGGGAAAGGTTTGCCATGTAAAGAGGCTGGTAAACCAAGGGCTTCAGTCTAACTGATTCAAAGTTGCTCACATCCCTGGGGGTCGGAAATTTCTTTCTGGGTGTTAGAGGGCCGCCTGGTTCCGGAAATTCAAAAAAACCAGCCGGCAATGGATTCAAGCGAGCCCCCGAATTCAGCTTCGTGCCGGCATCCTTGCGGCACACCGGGGTGTGAATATTTGAGTCTTGCGACGAGCTGTCGCAGCAAATGGGTGAAACTAACCGCGCCCCAGGGAGGGTGTCCGCGGGTTTCTGACAGAAACGGCAGGGGGCTTGCCATGGCCTTTCGGTCGCACCTGCTCCAGCATCCCGGCAGCCGCCCGCACCCGCCACTGCCTACCCGGCGCTGGCGGCCATAAAATGGATTTGAAACGTGCTTCTCCCTTCCGCCATCGCCTCCCTGAGTGGCGCCGCCGACAATCGGCGCTTGCTGCACCAGCTTTTTCCCAAGTCGTTTACCGAACCCACCGACGCGGATGATAAGCCGACCTCCGTCCTCCGCGTTTCGCTTCATCCCATCCCCATCGGTGCCCTCCGACCTCCGCCCTCCGATTTTGTCCTCGCCATCTATCAATATCCCCGCTTCTCCAACCCCGTGCTCCTCGCCGCCGCCATCGCACGTCGCTCCGCTCCCCTTAAGGAGTTGCGACACTCCTGTCGCAACCCATCTCCCCGCCGCCCACCAGCGGCACTCGCCCTCTGCAAGGACCACCACTGGGCAATGGAGCGTAACCTCATCGCTGCGTCTTCCGCTCATCACCGGCAGGTTTCCAAGATTTTCGATTCCTGCCGCTCCAACGGGGAGAAGGAGTTGATGGCGCCATCCGGCAGATCTTGCTGCTCGCGCAAGATCAGGCTTTCAGCCCGGATATTGATGGGCTGTCTCTTACGATACGGCTCGGACCCGTCTCCATGCGAAGGCTTATCATTTATCTTTCTTGGGCCTGCGGCGGAATTGATTTCATACGAGGGTAATCGCCCGATCTCGATGGTTTGGAGATTGGAATTTGATGCGCCTGCCGAACTCTTTGAAATTGCGGGAGAAGTTAGTTTGGGCGGACCGGGCCGGATCCGCCCTACCCGGCAGGGCTGGACGGCCTCGGCTCGCCCGCTGGTCCGCCCGGATGGGCGCCGGAGGTGGAGTGGGAGGCGGAATGCGGGACAGTCCGGATGGCCGTGCCAGAAGCCGCCGTGGACGAAGATGACGGTGCGGTATTTGGGCAGGACGAGATCGGGTTTACCGGGCAGGGAACGGTTGCGTGCGGGCCTTTGACGGTGAACCGGTAGCCGAGGCGGTGGAGCATCGAGCGCACGAATCGCTTTAACTTGACGCCCGTGGCCCGGGGGCGTGGGCGCGCCCGGGGCGGTTATTTCATCTCGTCGTCCTCGTCGATGTTGTGGGTAAGGATGAACTGGAGGTCGTCGAGGCCGAGGTTCGATGCGAAGCCCTCATCGCCGAGCACGTTGGTGACGAGCTGGGTTTTCTGATGCTGGAGGATGCGGATCTTTTCCTCGACGGTGTCGCGGGTGAGCAAACGGTAGGCGATGACCTTGTTTTTCTGGCCGATCCGGTGGGTTCGGTCGATGGCTTGGTTTTCGACGGCGGGGTTCCACCATGGATCGTAAAGAATGACATACGATGCCGAGGTGAGGTTGAGGCCGGCGCCGCCCGCTTTGAGTGAGAGCATGAAGACGGACGGGTCCTTGGTCGTTTGGAAGCGCTCGATTTCGCCTTTGCGGTCCTTGGTTTGGCCGGTGAGGTAGTTGTAGGGGCGGTTTTCGAGTTCGAGGCGCGCCTTGATGAGGTCGAGCATCGAGACGAACTGCGAGAAGACGAGCACCTTGTGGCCTTCTTCGTGGAGCTGGTCCAACAGATAGAAGAGCGACTCCATTTTGGCGGATTCCTCCTTGAGATACTTCGGATCGATGAGGCCGGGGTGGCAGCAGATCTGACGCAGACGCATCAGGCCTTGCAGGATGGCGAAGGAGTTTTTCTTCACCGCTTCGTCGGAATCGAGTCCTAACAGCGCTTTCTGGATGCGCTTGAGCTCGGCCTTGTAGAGATCGACCTGAATGCCTTCCATCTTCGCGTAAACCTCTTCTTCGGTCCGCGGCGGAAGGTCCTGGGCGACCTGCAGCTTGGTGCGGCGGAGGAGGAAGGGGCGGAGACGCGAGGCGAGACGGGTCTGGCTGAGCGGGTCCTTGCGCTTGTCGAAGCGCTTCTTGAAGTAGGCGCGGCTGCCGAGCACG